>JAFLCM010000058.1 GCA_017303565.1 Planctomycetota bacterium | reverse complement strand
TTCGTGCAGCAGGTCGCGCCGGGCAACGAATCGCTCCTCGTCGCGCTCGCCGGGGACGCATCGCCCCTCGGTCGCGCGCGCCTCGACTACTTCCTGCTGAACAAGGGCCCGTGGTCGCGCCTCGACGAAGGCCACGCCTTCGTCCCCGGCGTCGGCCCCAAGCCGCACAGCGCCAATTTCTACCCCGAGGACGCCACCCGCGAGCAAGTCGAGCGGTGGATGAACGCGCTCCCGGCCGCCGCCAAGGCCGCCGCCACCGGTTTCTACACCACCATCCGCCGCGATCCGGCCGGCCAGTTAATCACCGTGCCCTACAGCGTCGAATACCAGACCGACCTCATGCAAGCCGCCCGCCTGCTCAACGAGGCCGCCGCCGCCACCACGCAGCCCACGCTGAAGAGTTTCCTCGAAAAGCGCGCCCGCGCCTTCTTGACGAACGATTATTACGACTCCGATGTGGCCTGGATGGAGCTCGACGCCACGCTCGAGCCGACCATCGGGCCCTACGAGACCTACGAGGACGAGTGGTTCAACTACAAGGCCGCCTTCGAGGCCTTCATCACCGTCACCGACGCCGCCGAGACGGCCAAGCTCGCGCGCTTCAGCGCCGAGCTGCAGGGCCTCGAGGACAAGCTGCCCATCGACCCGAAGTTCCGCCGCGTCAAGCTCGGCGGCTATTCGCCCATCCGCGTCGTCAACGTCGTCTTCAGCGCCGGCGACGGCAACCGCGGCGTGCAGACCGCCGCCTTCAACCTGCCGAACGACGAGCGCGTCGTCGCCGCCAAGGGCTCGAAACGCGTCCTCCTGAAGAATTTCCAGGAGGCGAAGTTCTCCCATGTGCTGCAGCCCATCTCGAAACACGCCCTCGCCGCCCACGACCAGCCGCTTGTCGCGTTCGACCCGTTCTTCACGCACATCCTGATGCACGAGCTCATGCACGGCCTCGGGCCGCAGGAGATCACCGTCGGCGGCCGCAAGACGACGGTCCGCCTCGAACTCAAGGAGCTCAACAGCACCCTCGAGGAGGCCAAGGCCGACATCTCCGGCCTCTGGGCGCTGCAGCAGCTCATGGACAAGGGCGTCCTCGACCAGCGGCAGGAGCAGGCGATGTATGTCACCTTCCTCGCCTCGACCTTCCGCACGCTCCGTTTCGGCCTGACCGAGGCCCACGCCAAGGGCATGGCGCTTCAGCTCAACTGGCTGCTCGACAGCGGCGGCTTCACGGTCGGCGCGGACGGTCGCTTCGGCGTCGGGATGCGCGCCGGCGGAGAGCGGTGGCTCGGTGCGCTGACGTTCACCGGGCGTCCGGTCAACGACCCCGAGAGCTTCGACTCGCAGTCCGCGGTGGTCGGTCGCCTCGGCGGACTCGTGATCTCGCATCCGGACCACGCGGTGCACCTCGGCGTGAACGGCACCTACTTGCTGCACGCGCCCGATCAGTCCTCGTCCGCAGCGCTGCGCTACCCCGTGCGCTTCCGCGATCGTCCCGAACTGCGCGAGGACAGCACGCGCCTCGTCGACAGCGGCGCGATCGACGCCGCGCATGCGTACGCGGCCGGACTCGAGTTCGCCGCGCACTGGAAGAACCTGCAGCTGCAGGCCGAGAACTACTGGTACGGCATCGAGCGCCGCGAGTCGCCGCTGCCGGACCCGCGATTCGGCGGCTGGTACGTCGAGGCGAGCTGGGTGCTGACCGGCGAACGCCGCCGCTACACGCCGGCGACCGCGGCGTACCAGGGGCCGAACACGCCCGGCGCGGCCCCGACGCCCGCGGCCCCGTCCGCCGCCGCACCGCTCTGGAACGCGCCCATCAGGCACATGAACTCGGAGACGAACCCGTTCAGCCCCGGCAGACCCACCGACGCCATGGTGAAGAACACCATGAAGAAGGCCCACACCGGCATCTTGCTCGCCAGCCCGCCCACCTCGTCGAGCGAACGCGTGTGGTAGCGCTCGTACATGAAGCCGATGCAGAAGAACAGCGCCCCGGTCGAGAGCCCGTGGTTGATCATGTAGAGGATGCTGCCCGCGGCGCCCACCGTGTTCAGGGCGAACAGCCCCAGCACGCAGAACCCCAGGTGCGCGACCGACGAGTAGGCGACCAGTTTCTTCACGTCGCGCTGCACCCAGCAGATCAGCCCGCCGTAGAGAATCCCCACGATCGACAAGACCCCGATCGTCGAGGCGTGCGCCACCACCGCGTCGGGCACGAACGGCAGCACGAAGCGGAACATCGCGTACGTGCCGAGTTTCAGCAGGACGCCCGCCAGAATCACGCTGCCCGCCGTCGGCGCTTCGGTGTGCGCCAGCGGCAGCCACGTGTGCACCGGGAACAGCGGTACCTTGACGGCGAACCCGCACATCATCGCCAGCAGCACCCACCCCTGCTCGCTCGGCGACAACTGTGCCGCCGCGAACGCTTGGATCAGCCCGATGTCGAAGGTCCAGAGGCCCTGGCGGAACTCGGCGGCTTTCGCCGCCACCCACACCAACGCCGCGAGCGTGATGATCGAGCCGGTGAACGTGTACAGGAAGAACTTGATCGCCGCCGCGTGCCGGTTCGTCGAGCCGAACAGGTTGATCAGCACGTACATCGGCAGCAGCGTGAACTCGAAGCAGATGTAGAAGAACAACAGATCCCGCGCCGCGAACACCCCCACCATGACGCCCTGAAGCGCCATCAGGAACCCGTAGAAGGACTTCTGGCGGAAGTCGATCGCGGTCCACGAGCCGAAAACGCAGAGAGGGCCAAGCAGCCCCGTCAGCGCGATCAGCCACACCGCGACCGAATCAACCCCCAGCGCCACGCTGATCCCCAACGACTCAACGAGCGGCGTCCGCGACTCGAACTGGTACAGCCCCGTCGTCGTCCAATCGAACTTCGCCAACAACGCGACCGTCAGCCCCAGGGCCGCGAACGAGCCCAGCGCCGCGATCGAACGCGCCGACTTGGCCGGGGCCAGCGCGATCAGGAGCGCCGCGGCGATCGGGACCAGGATGAGCGAGGCGAGCAGCATCGGGGGTACTTGGAACCTCTCACTTCAGCGACGTCATCAGCCACACCACGATCAGGATCACCGCCAGGCCACCGGCCATGCCCGTGGCGTACGACTGCAACACCCCGTTCTGGCTCGGACGCAGCCCGCGGGCCAGCATCCGCGGCACCGCGCCGGCGGCGTCCACCAGCCCGTCCACCAGCAGCTTGTCCAGCGCCGCGAACACGTGGGCCAGCACCTTGAGCGGCGTGCGGATCACGAAGTCGTAGAACTCGTCAACGTACCACTTGTGCTGCGCCCAGCGGGCCACGGGGCCCAGGGCCGGCAGCAGCGCGTCGGCCTTCGAGGTCGCCGCCTCGCGCCGACCTAGGTAGTGCAGCACGAACGCTACCAAGATGCCAACCGCCCCGACCACGCCCGAGACGTAGTACATGACCTTGTGGGCGTCGTAGCCGAGGAACCCCCCGTGTGCCACGGCCTCTCCAGCCGCCCCGCCCGCATCATGCCCGGCGTAGTGCCCCGCGTCGTACGCGGCGGTCGAAGCGTGCAGCATCGAGCCCACCCAGCCGTGGTGCTCCTTGTTCACGAAGTACGCGCCCGCGGCGACGATCGAGGCGACCGCCAGCACCGCCAGCACCGTGTTGATCGCCCAGCCCGGCGGGTGCGGGTGGAAACCCGAGTGCCCGTGACCATGGCGGTGAGCATCGGCGTGCGAATGCTTGTCGCCCCCGGAGGTGTGAGCGGCGGCATGACCGTGGGCGTCATCGTGACCATGGTCATCGTCGTGACCGTGCAACTCGTCGCCCGGCTCGTAATGCGCCGGGCCGACAAACACGCGGAAGAACACCCGGAAGGTGTAGTACGCGGTCAGACCCGCGGTCGCCAGGAGCAGCCACCCGAGCGCCTGGTACCCCGGCGTGGTAAACGCCTCCGCCAGGATCATGTCCTTGCTGAAGTACCCGGCGGTGAACGGCACGCCCGCGAGGTTGAGGCACCCCACAAACATCGCCACCGTCACGATCCGCCACCCCGGCTGGCTCCAAAGGCCGCTGAGTTTCCGCAGGTCGAGCTGCCCGGCGAACCCGTGCATCACCGCACCGCAGGACAGGAACAGCGTGGCCTTGAAGAACGCGTGCGTGAAAACGTGGAACGCGGCCCCCGTGCTCGTCAGCACCCCCAGACCCGCGAACATGTAGCCCAGCTGCGACACCGTCGAGTAGGCCATGATCCGCTTGATGTCGAACTGGGCCATGCCGATCGTGGCCGCGAGCAACGCCGTGATCCCGCCCGTCCACGCCACCACGTTCAGCGCCACGTGGTGTTGGTCAGCGAGGAACAGCGGGTACATCCGCGCGATCAGGTACACGCCCGCCGTCACCATCGTCGCCGCGTGGATCAGCGCCGAGACGGGCGTCGGTCCTTCCATGGCGTCGGGGAGCCAGACGTACAGCGGGAACTGGGCCGACTTGCCGAAGGCGCCGACCATCAGCAGGCACGGGATAGCCCACGACTGCCAGGTGCCCGCCATCGCCTGCCCGGACCCGTCAACCCCCTTGGACACCATCTCGAACAGAGGGGCGTACTCGATGGTGCCGTAGGTGACGTAGATCAGGAAGATGCCCAGCGCCAGGCCGAGGTCGCCGATGCGGTTGACGATGAAAGCCTTCTTCGCCGCCGCCACCGCCGCGGGCTTCTTGTAGAAGTACCCGATCAGCATGTACGAGCACAGGCCCACGCCCTCCCACCCGAGGTAGAGCAGCGCCAGGTTGTCGCCCATCACCAGGCACGCCATCGAGAACACGAACAGGGCGAACGCGGCGAAGAACCGCCCGTAGCCCTTCCCCACGTCGTGGGACATGTACTCGCTGGCGTACAGGCAGATCGCGCTGGCCAGGCCTGTCACGAACAGCATCCACAGCCAACTCAGCCCGTCCATGTAGAACGAGAAGTCGAACTTCAGCAGGTGCTCGCTCGGGGGGAATCCCCAGTTCACATGCACCCAGTCCAGCACATGAACAATCGCCGCGCCCTGCCCCTCAGCCCCCCATTGGCGGAACCCCAGGAACGTCAGCAGGAACGCGCCCAGCAGCATCAGCAACGTCAGGAACGCCGGCGCCTTGTTCTTCACCTTCAGCGCCAGCGTCAGCCCGCAGACCACGCTCGCCGCCAGCGGCAAGCCCGGGATCAGCGCCACCCACCACGGCCCGGCGGAAGGCCCGCCCGCCGCGTGAACGGCCTCGGAAGCAAGATGGAGCGGAAAGTTCACCAATGGTCCCTGATTCAGTGTTGAGCCTGCCTCGATACCTCTTGACTCTTGCCCTGTGCCTCGTGCCTTCCCCTACCCCTTCATCTCCGCCCAACTCGACGCGTCCAGCGTCTCCCGGCGCCGGAACAGCAGCACCACCAGCGCCAGCGCCAGCGCCGCCTCCGCCGCCGCGATCGTCAGAACGAAGATCACGAACACGTCACCCGACTGGTTCATGTGGTACCGCCCGAAGGCGATGAGCGCGATCCCCGCCGCCTGAAACATCAACTCCGTGCACAGGAACATGATGATCAGGTTCCGACGCGTGAGGAAGCCGATCAGCCCCAGCGCGAACAGCACCGCCGACACCACCAAATAGTGGAACAGCGTCACGCTCGAAAGCGGGGCGAGCGCCGCGGCGAGGGGCAGGCCGGGAGTGAGGTCGCTCATGCGGCGTCTCCGTAGCCGCGCGGGCCCGGCAGGGTCGTCGAGCCCCGGGCCGCCGCCGCCGCCTTCTCCGCTTCGCCGATCTCGATCTGCTTCCGCGCCAGCACCACCGCACCCAGCATCGCCATCAGCAGGATCACGCCCGCCAACTCCAGCGCCATCGGGTGCCGCGCCACCAGGGCGAAGCCCACCTTCTCAACGTTCTCCACCCCAGCCTCGGCGGGCAGACCCACCCGGACGTACGACACCAGTCCGTCGCCCGTCGGCGTCCCCTCGGGTTTCTCGAACGGGCTTCCGCGACGAGTGGTCAGTTCGTCCTTCGCCGCCGCGAAAGCCGCCTTGGCCGCGTCCGGACCCCCGAACAGTTCGCTGAACTTGGCGTCCGCCAGCCGCTTCTCGAACGCGTCGAGTTTCGACGGCTCCAAGGCCAAGAGTACGCGGTTGTGCTTGGTGTCAACCACCGCCTCCAGCCCCGCCACCGGCGGCCGCTGGAACACCTCGAACGCCCCGCGCGAGGCCAGCGCCTCCAGCGTTTTCCGGGGCATCTGGGCCGCCAACGCGCCCTGGTCCTTCCCCGCGTCCCGCGGCGCGAGGCCCTGGACCCCCTTGGCCGCGTACCCGGTCAACACCGCGAGCATCACGAACCCCAGCGCCGTCGCCACCACGGGCTCACGGCTGTAGGAGTCGTACTCGCTCAGGGCCTCGAGCTGGTCCTCGGTCGGCGCCTGCGTGGCCAGCATGATCACGAACAGGTACGTGATCAGGATCGCGCCCGCGTAGATGATCAGCAGCGCGAACGCCATGAACTCCGCCTGCAAAAGCAGGTAGAGCACGCTGGACGACAGGATCGTGAAGATGAAGTACAGCGCCGCGTACACCGGGCGCGGGTGGGAAATCACCCGCACGCCGCTCAGGATCGCGATCAGGCTGAAAATGTAGAAGAACACCGGCTGCGTCCCGCCGATGCTCGCGAGGTACAGGAACAGTCCCCCGAACGCCGCCGCCACCACCACACCGCCGATCAACTGCGGGCTGATCCGCGGCCTCGGCAGCGAAAGGCACACGCCCACCGCTCCCAGAGCGATGAAGGTGTAGAGAAAAAGCGGGCTGACGAGCCAGGTGCTCAGAATCGTCGTATCCACGAAGCCGGCCCGAGGGCGAGAAGCCCGCCGCGGACCGCAGGGCCCGAAGAATAAGGGGGGTCCGACCGGTCGGCAACCTCAGCGGGTGGTGCGCATCTCGGGCGGTCACCACCGCCGGTGGTGGAAAACACGTCAACTCGCGCTCCGCGACCTCCTCCCACCAGCCGTGCCCTCCAACAGCGCCCCCGCGCCGCGGACTGGGTATCGTCGCCCTCGAGTGACGACCCCGATCGCCAAGGCCACCGGCTGGTACGCCCACGCGCCCAACGCGCTCACCCTGGCGCGCCTGCTCCTCGCCGCCGCCTTTTTCGTCAGCCTCGCGTTCTACCGGTTCCCCACCTCGCGCCCCTGGCTGCTCTTGCTCGCCGTCGCCCTCTTCGGCGCCGCCGCCATCACCGACGCCCTCGACGGCTACCTCGCCCGCCGCTGGAACGCCGAGACCCTGTTCGGGCGCGTCATGGACCCCTTCGCCGACAAGGTCCTGGTCCTCGGCGCGTTCATCTTCCTCGCCGGGCCAAACTTCGAGCCCCCCTACCACATCTTCCCCGCCCCCAAGACCACCCTCACCGTCTCACCCGTCTCCGGCGTCGACCCCTGGATGGTCGTCGTCCTCCTCGCCCGCGAACTCCTCGTCACCTCCATCCGCGGCGTCCTCGAGGCCCACGGCCAGAGGTTCGGCGCCGACGCCGTCGGCAAGATCAAGATGATCCTCCAGTCGATCGCCGTCCCGTTCATCCTCTCGGTCCTGTGGCTGGGCACCGAGCAGCGCGGCCTGATCGCCCAGGGCGACCAGACCGTCCCCCTGCCCGTCTGGTGCCGAACCTCGATCGACCTCGTCGTCAAGATGACCGTCATCGTCACCGCGATCAGCGCCGTGCCCTACGTCCTCCGCGGCTGGAAGGTCGCGCGCCGGATCGCGGTCCCCGTCCGCCCCGGCGACCCGGAGAGCGAGACGTGATCCGCGAAGCCCTCATCACCACCTTCGGCCTCGGGAAACTCAGGCCCGCCCCCGGCACCTGGGGCTCGCTGCCACCCGCCGCCATCGCGTGGCTCATGCTCCTCGACGGCGTCTCGCCCGCCGTCTACCACTGGACGCTCGCCGCCATCGCGATCGTGTTCGGCGCCGCCTGCATCGCTTTCGGCATCTGGACCCAGCGCCGCTTCGGCAAGAAAGACCCCAGCCAGTGCGTCTGCGACGAGACCTGCGCCCAGTGCCTGCCCCTGATGTTCTGGCCCAGCGCCTGGTTCGAGTCCTGCCGACTCACCAGCGCCGAGCAGTTCTGGGGCGAACCCTTCTGGCACGCCACCGCGACCGTCGCCGCGGCGTTCCTCGCCTTCCGCATCCTCGACATCATCAAGCCCTGGCCCGGACGACGCCTCGAACGCCTGCCCTACGGCTGGGGCGTGCTCGCCGACGACCTGTCGTCAGGCCTCTACGCCGCGATCATCCTCCAGGTCGCGACCCGCACGCTCGCGTAGACGAGCGCCGCCAACCCGTCCCCGGGTCGATGCTCCGGGTCTCAGATCTGCCCCGCGTACGCCCGCACCATGGCCCGCAGCGGCCGCGGATTGAACCCCAGGTGCGCCGTTGCCTTCGCGTGGCTCGCCACCGAGTCCTCCATCGCCATGATCGGCTCCGAAGGCCCGAACGGCAGCGCGTTCGCCAGTCCCAACACCTTTGCCGTCTTGGCCTGCAGCCAGCCCATCCGCCCCGGCAGCCCGATGACCCGCTTCTTCGACCCCTCGCCGCCGATGCTGTCGCGCACCAGCGTCAGGAACTCGGGCCAGCGCAGCGTCTCGGGACCGGTCAGCGCGTACACCTCGCCCGTTGACCGATCCGTGTCGATGCACGCCGCGATCGCGCCCGCCACGTCGTCCACATGCACGGGCTGGATCTCCGCCGCCACGAACTTCGGCGGCGCGGGCGGCTTGCCCTCCACCCGCACGAAGTACGGGATGAACAGGTGCGGCGTCACGCGCCCCAGCACCCACCCCTTGATCATTTTCATCAGTTCCCCGTCCGCCCCGTGGATCAGCGACGGACGCAGGATCGTCCACTCCAGCCCGCTGGTCCGCACCATCTGCTCGGCGGTGAACTTGGAGCGCTGGTACTCCGTCGGCCCCTCGGGGCGGACCCCCAGAGCGGAGACGTGAACGAACCGGCGCACCCCCGCCCCGCCCGCCGCGTCCAGCGCCGCCCGCGTCGCCAGCACGTGCATCCGCTCAAACGTCGACGCCGGGTAGACCTCCTTGCGGATGCCGATCGTGTGCACCAGCGCCGTGGCCCCGCGGCAGAGGTCGCTCACCGCGGCCCGGTCGAAGATGTCGCCCTGCACCACCTCGACGCCCGCCGGCAGCCCCGCGAACACCTCGCGGAGTTTCCGCGGATCACGGACCAGCGCCCGCACCCGGTGCCCGCGCTCCGCGAGCGCCGCCACCGTGTGACGACCCACGAACCCCGTCGCGCCCGTCACCGCCACCGTCGTCGGAAGTGAATGCACCACGCCGCTCCTTGAACCAGGCCAACGCCGATCGATCAACCCGCGAGACGCCGCCAGTGTAGCGATGCGCCCCCCCCCAAAAACAACGGCGGCGCGGAAGACTCCCGCGCC
>JAFLCM010000057.1 GCA_017303565.1 Planctomycetota bacterium | reverse complement strand
CGGCGAGCCGGAGGATGATCCGCCCGACCGGGTCGGCGCTGCGGGTGCAGTAGTCGAGCACCTGTTCCCACGTGTCGTAGCGTGTGACGCGCTGGTCTTGCTCGAACGCGTCGATCAGGTGATGGACCGGCTCGGGTGGCAGGTCGTGGGCGCGGATCGTGCGCGCCAGCGCGACGAAGACCGGGTGGGTCGGGGCGGGGCGGGAGGGGTCGCGGGCGTGGGCCTCGCACTCGACGAACATCTCGCGGAAGCGGGCGAGCAGCGCGAGCGAGCGGGCCCGGGCCTCGGGGCCGACGCCGGTCTCGTCGGCGAGGTCGTCGCAGGTGCGGCAGTACGCGTACACCGCCGCGAAGTCGGGCCGCAGTTCCTTCGGGACAAGCAGCGTGACGACCGGGAAGTTCTCGTAGTGCGAACCCGCGAGGCGCATGGCCTCGTCGGCGGCGTAGGCCTGCGGGTCCGCGCTGGCGGCACGACGCGAAAGGTCGAGCGTCTCGGGCTCGAGGTTGACCGGGATGGAGGCGGCGGGCGTCACGGCGTGGCGTTCGGGTGCGTTCGATGCCGGACGGGCGTCACCCGGCGCTTTCGCGGGCCTGTGGCGACCGCGAGAGCATCAAAGGCTATCATCCCCGAACCCCCGGAACCCGAACCCCCGGAACACCGGAACCCCGGCGAGCCCGTGCCGGTCCGACCTTCTTCCGAACGCCGCGGCGCGTTGCTCGCCCCGGCCAGACCCCCTCCAAGGGGCCAATCCCTCGCATGCGCATTCTTCTCGCCAATCCCCGTGGCTTCTGTGCCGGCGTCCGCATGGCCATCGACGTGGTCGATCAACTGCTGGACATTTGCAAGGGCGAACGCATCTACGTGTTCCACGAGATCGTGCACAACAAGCACGTGGTCAACCGCTTCCGCGACCGCGGCGTGGTGTTCGTTGAGGACCTGAACGAGGTACCCAACGGGTCGATCGCGGTGTTCAGCGCCCACGGCGTGTCGCCTCAGATCCGGGCGATCGCCAAGCAGCGGAATCTGACAGCGGTGGACGCGACGTGCCCGCTGGTCACGAAGGTCCACGTCGAGGCGATCCGCTACGCCAAGATGGGCATCCAGATGCTGCTCATCGGGCACAAGGACCACCAGGAGGTGCAGGGCACGCTCGGCGAGGCGCCGGACATGATCCAGGTGGTCGAGAAGCCCGAGGACATCCCGAGCCTGCGGGTCAAGGACCCGGAGAAGCTCGCGTACCTGACCCAGACGACGCTGAGCACCGACGATGCCGAGGTGATCATCCGGGCGCTGAAGGTGGCGTTCCCGAGCATCCAAGCGCCGCCGACGAGCGACATCTGCTACGCGACCACCAACCGCCAGCACGCGGTGCGTCAGATCGCGCCGGAGGCGGACCTGGTGCTGGTGATCGGGTCGAAGAACTCCAGCAACAGCAAGCGCCTGACGGAGATCGCCGAGAACGCGGGCTGCCCCGGGCACCTGCTCGACGATGTCTCGGAGCTGCGCGACGAGTGGTTCCAGGGCGTTGAGGCGGTCATGGTGACGGCGGGGGCGTCCGCGCCCGAAGACCTGGTCGCGGGGCTGTGCCGCGAACTGGTCAGGCGGTTCGGCGCGACGATCGAGGTCCGGAACATCGTCGAGGAAGACACGGAGTTCAAACTCCCCGCGGCGCTGCAGGGGATGATGAAGTCGCAGGGGATCGACCCGGCGTCGCGGCGGATCCGGGTCAGTGCGCCGGAGATCACCAGTGAGATGTACGGCGCGGTGCCGCTGACGGTGGGGGCGAGCGGCTAACGCCGTTCGAGCAGCCCCATGCAACACCCCGCCAACCACATCTTCGAGCACACCGACAAGTCGCTGAAGGAGTGGTGCGACCAGCGCAACTGGTCCCACTTCCGGGCCGAGCAGGTCCTCGACTGGGTGTACAAGAAGGGCGTCGCCGACCCGATGGCGATGTCGAACCTCAAGCCCGCGGAGCGCGAGGAACTGGCCCGCGAGATGGTCTTCGTTTCCAGCGAGACGGTGGCCCAGCGGGCCGCGACCGACGGGACGCAGAAGTTGCTCCTGCAGTGGATCGACTACCCCAAGGGCGCGACCCCCGCGCCGGTGGTCGCCTCGGACGCGGGCGGATCGTCGCTGCCGGTGCTGAACAACCTGGTGGTCGCCCTCGACCCCGCGCGCCAGACCGAGTGCGTGATGATCCCCGCGGACGAGCGCCGGACCGCGTGCATCTCGAGCCAGGTGGGTTGCCCGGTGGGGTGCAAGTTCTGCGCCTCGGGCCTCGGGGGCCTGGACGGCAACCTCACCGCCGGGCGCATCGTGGAGCAGGTGTGGCGCCTTTCGCGGCTGCCGGGTGTGGGGCGGATCACCAACATCGTGTTCATGGGCATGGGTGAGCCGCTCTCGAACTTCGGGCCGGTGACGAAGGCGGTGCGGACGCTCGCGGCGAAGTGGGGGCCCTGGATCAGCGCGCGGAAGATCACGATCTCGACGGTGGGCCTGCCGAAGGCGATCGAGCGCCTGGCCGACGAGATGGACCTGCCCGTGACGCTGGCGCTGTCGCTGCACGCGCCCAACGACAAGATCCGGCGCGAACTGATCCCGTGGGCGAGTTACACGTCGATCGAGGACCTGCTCACCGCCTGCCAGCGCTGGTTCAACAAGACTGGGCGCGAGATCACGCTGGAGTACATCATGCTCGGCGGCGTGAACGACCAGGCGGTGCACGCGCGGGAACTCGCCGACGTGGCCCGTACGCTGCGGGCGAACGTGAACCTGATCCGCTACAACGAGGTCGAGGGTCTGCCCTTCCAGCGTCCGCGGACCGACGACGTGCTCAAGTTCCAGGAAGTGCTGCGGTCGCGCCGCATCAACACGCACATCCGGGCCAGCCGGGGGCGGGATATCGCGGCGGCGTGCGGGCAGTTGCGGCACGAGGCGGGGGCCAAGGCGGGCTGATGTCGACACGGCTGCCGGCGGGGCACCGGTAGACTCCGTGCGTGCCGCTGCCCGCCAACACTCTGGGCGTCTCCAACGCGCTCTCGTGGCAGCACCTGGCCGCGCTGGGGGTCTTCGCGGTCGTGGTGGGGGTGGTGGTGACGCTCGGGCGGAGATGGCGATTCGGCGCGTCGGAGCAGCGCGTGGGTGCCCGGCGGCTGCGGATCGGCGTGGGGCTGCTCGGGCTGGTCGCGTGGGGGCAGTCGTTCGTTTACTACCTGTTGCCGGCGCGGTTCGCGTGGAGCAAGTCGCTGCCTCTTGAACTTTGCGACCTTGCGGCGTTGATCGCGCCGCTCGCGATTCTGACCGGGTGGCGGACCCCGCGCGCGGTGCTGCATTTCTGGGGCCTGGCGCTGTGCACGCAGTTCTTCGTGACTCCGGTGCACGCGCCGGGGACCCCCGCGTTCTACGTGGGCTGGGTGCTGCACGCGGGCATCATCGGATCGGCGCTGTTCGACGCGTTCGGGTTGGGGTTCCGACCCGGGTGGCGCGATCTTCGCACCGGCGTGCTCGCGGCGTGCGCGTATCTGGCGGTGATCCTTCCGTTCGACATCGCCACCGGTTTCAACTATGGGTATGTGGGCGCCTCGCGTCCGGGCCCGCCGACCATCGTCGACGCCCTCGGGGCGTGGCCTCTCCGGGTGGTGTGGATCGGACTCATCGCGGCGGCGGCGATGACGGTCGTCATGCTGCTGAACGCCGTGTTCCGACGGGCGGAGCCGGGACCCCCGGCGCCACCCCTCGGCCAATCGCCCGGTCGCCATTGATCAATCTTTCGCCCCATCCGGTAGGCCCCTATGGAACTCGATCCGACTTCTCTCTCTCAACGTGACCGGTACAAGCTGCTCATCGGCGGGATCGTGCCGCGACCGATCGCGTTCGTGTCGACCGTGTCGCCGAACGGCGCGGTGAACCTCGCGCCGTTCTCGTTCTTCGCCGGGGTGTCGAGCGAGCCGATGAGCCTGCTGTTCTGCCCCGCCAACAAGGCCGACGGCGCGGAGAAGGACACGCTGCGCAACATCCTGGCGCATCACCCCGACGGAGTCGGCGCCCCGCTGGTCGTCAACACCGTCCCGCACGCGATTGCCGCCCAGATGGCGCTGTGCGCCGAGGAACTGCCCTACGGCGAGAGCGAGTTCGACCTTTCCCGCCTCACGCCCACGCCGTCAACCCGCGTGCCCGTGCCCCGCGTCAAGGAGAGCCCGCTTGCCTACGAGTGCGAGGTGATGCGGGTGATCCGCCTCGCGCCGGGGGTGGCGTCGGGCGGCAACGTCGTGCTCGCGCGGGTGGTGTGGGTGCACGCAGAAGATCGCGTGATCGACGCCGGACTTCGCCTGAACCCCGACGGGCTGGACTCGGTAGGGCGGATGGGCGGCTTGGGCTACTGCACCACGCGGGAGCGGTTCGAGCTGCCAATGGGGCGGGGATGAACGCGGCGGACACGACACGGTCGAGGGTTGGCCGTGGCGCGGTCTGTGGTGGTGAGGATTCTCACGTCCGAGATGCGGCCGGATTGCCCCAATTCGGCCTGTTCTTCCGCCCCTTGACGTTCGGAACCCAGGGGGCGGCGAGGTAGACTCATCGGGTGGGCGGCGTCCCTTCCGGGGCGCCGTTTCCGTCTGGAGATCACCATGCGTTCAGCGGCTTGCGTCTCGCGCGTTTCAGGTCTTGCCGTTGCCCTACTCAGCGCCGCCGTCGCGGTCGGGCACCCAGGTCACGGCGCGGAACTCGACGCACAGCGTCCGTGGGACGGCGAGGGGTTCAGCGTGGACAACGACACGCCGCCGCCGCTGACGTTCCCGTCGAACAACGTGCAACTGCTCTCGTGGACGACGCTGTCGCAGTTGTCCCCGGGTTCGACCAGCGGCAATACCTGCTGGGGGTATGTGTCGCCCTCGGGCCGCGAGTACGCGATCATCGGCACCAGCAACGCGACGGTGTTCGTGGAGGTGACGAACCCGGCGGCGCCGAACGTGGTGGCGCGCATCCCCGGCGCCACGAGCCTGTGGCGCGACATGAAGACCTATCAGAACTACTGCTACGCCGTCAGCGAGGGCGGTGGCGGCGTGCAGATCATGAACCTGTCCAACATCGACGCGGGCAGCGTGACGCTGGTGGGGAGCGTCAACACCCCGGACACCTCCGCCACTCACACGATCCACATCAACGAGGCCAGCGGCTTCCTTTGCCGCTGCGGCGGGCAGGGGTTCACCAACGGCCCCGGCGGCGTCCGCGTGTACTCGCTGGCCAACCCCGCCGCCCCGGCCTTCGTCGGGCAGTGGACGACGCGATACGTCCACGAAGCGCAGGTGGTCTCGTACACCACCGGGCCGTACGCCGGCAAGGAGATCGCCTTCTGCTACGCGAACAACGCCAGCGGCGGCGGCAGCCCGGCGGTGGACATCCTTGATGTCACCAACAAGTCCGCCATCGTCCGAATCTCGCAGGCGTTCTACGCGAACGCCGCCTTCAGCCACCAGGGCTGGCTCTCGCCCGACCGCCAGTACCTGTATCTCAACGACGAACTGGACGAGGACACCTTCGGCCTTCCCACGCTCACCCGCATCTTCAACGTCTCGAATCTGAACGCGCCCGCGCTGGTCGGGACGTTTGGCAACGGCGGCGGCGCGATCGACCACAACCTGTACACGCTGGGCAACCGCATCTTCCAGTCCAACTACCGATCGGGCCTGCGCGTCTTCGACGCCACCAACCCGACCGCGCCCACCGAAGTGGCCTTCTTCGACACCTACCCAGACAACGACAGCCCGAACTTCAACGGGCTGTGGAACAACTACCCCTTCTTCCCCAGCGGGATCGTCATCGGCAGCGACATCGAGAAGGGTCTTTTCGTCTGGTGGGTCGGCCCGCAGCAGCTGAGTTTCGCGACCACACCGGCGAATCCCAACCCGTTCCCCTTCAGCGCCGGCGTGATGCGCGTGCAGATCGCGGGCGTCGGCGGCGCCACCGTCCAGCCCGGCACGGTGCAGCTGCGATATCTCACTTCCGACACTTCCACCTGGGCGTCGCTCCCCATGACCGAGTCCGCTCCCGGCCAGTACCAGGTGACGCTGCCCGCGCTGCCCTGCGGCGGGACCATGCAGTACTACTTCGCGGCGAAGGCGAACAACAACGTCCAGTTCCGCTACCCGACGACCACCTTCAGCGCCGACATCGGCTCGGTGGGCCAGGTCGCGTTCTCGGACAACTTCGAGACCAGCCTGGGCTGGAGCACCTTCACGCCCGGGGACAACGCCACCAGCGGCACCTGGGTGCGTGTGGACCCCGTCGGCACCGCCGCCCAGTCGGAGAACGACAACCCCGGCGGCGTCGGCACGCTCTGCTATGTCACGGGGCAGGGCGCGGTCGGCGGCGGCCTTGGTGACGCCGACGTGGACGGCGGGACGACCACCCTCACCAGCCCGCTGCTCGACGCCACCGCCCCGCTGGGCGATCCGTACGTCGTGTACTCCCGCTGGTACTCGAACAACCAGGGCGGGGCGCCCAACGCGGACTCGATGCCGATCCAGATCTCCAACGACGACGGCGCCACCTGGGTGCTGCTCGAAGACGTTGCCGAGAACGCCGGGCAGTGGGTCACCAAGCAGTGGCGGATCGGGAACTATGTGATCCCGACGAACCGGATGCGCGTCCGCTTCGTCGCGCGCGACCTGGGCAGCGGCTCGGTGGTCGAGGCCGGCGTGGACGATGTGCAGATCAAGTACATCTCGTGCTCGCCGCCGCCCGCGTGCCCCGGCGACTTCAACGCCAGCGGTGCGGTCGATACCGCCGACCTTGTGATCTTCCTCGGCGTGTTCGGGGCGACGGTCACCCCGGGAGCGCCGGGCGACCTTGACACCAACGGCGTGATCAACACCGCCGACCTTGTGATCGTGCTGGGGAACTTCGGCCTGACATGCCCGTGAGGGCCGTTCCGGCTCGCGCCGCGAGGAAGCCCAATAAACAATAGCGCCCCGGCCTCGCGGTCGGGGCGTGTTTGCGTTGTCCAAGGTGCGAACGGGGCGCTTTAGCGCTTCTGGCCCTGGCGGGGCTGGGGCGCGATCTCGATCGGGCCCATCGCGTTCTCGTAGTTGTTGATGAGCTGCTGCAGGCTCATCATCAGGCGCTTGGCGCCCTGCCAGTTCATGATCACCCGCGAGCCGACGTGGAAGTTCATCACCACCGGCTGGTCCGGGCCCTGCTGCATCGGCAGGTTGAAGCCGAAGTCGAGCGCAACCTCGTCCTGGGTGGTGGAGGTGCGGATGGTGTTCGCGTAGGTGGTCACCATCTTCGACTCGTCCATGCGGATCTGGATCTGCTGCTGGGGCTGGTTCTGCTGGTCGCTCATGGGGTGCTGTCTCTCTCGTAAAAGGAGGGTGAATGTTCGGTCATCGGCAGGCGGCCGCACGGCCTCCTCATGCCTCGTGCCCTTTGCCTCATGCCTTCCCAAGAAATGCCGGAGGAGGGGGTCGAACCCTCACGCCCTTGCGGGCACAGGATTTTGAATCCAGCGCGTCTGCCAGTTCCGCCACTCCGGCGCGTGGCCTCCGGGGCCCGAACGCCCGGCAGGAGGGGCGGGGAGTATAGCGAGGCAGACGGAAGAGGCACCGGGGACCGGTGGTCAGGCATCAGGAGAGAGGGATCGGACCACCACGCGGTGAGCGAGCGTCGCGCGCCTCCGCGCATCGCGGCACCCCGGTCGGTGCCGGGTCACGGACCCTTTGTCCCTTCTATACTCCTCCCCCCCGCCCCGGCGGCCCGGATGGTCGGCTCGCGTGAGCCTGGGTCCGAGCCCGTTTGAAGGGCGGGCAGCCGACGAGGCACACATGTCTACCGCGACCGCCGGGGGTCACGCCGTCAAGATCGAAGACCTGGGCTCCTGCCGCAAGAAACTGACCATCACGGTGCCCAAGTCCCAGGTCGCCGAGCAGCTCGAAACGCAGATGGCGACGCTGGTTTCCGAGGCGGCGCTGCCCGGTTTCCGCCCCGGGCGCGTCCCGCGCCGCCTGATCGAGAAGAAGTTCGGTACCAGCGTCCGCCAGGAGTGCAAGAACCAGATCATCGCCAGCGCCTACTCGCAGGCGATCGAGCAGAACAAGCTGCAGGTGCTGGCCGAGCCCGAGGGCAACGAGGAACTCTCGGCCCTCGAGATCGACCCCTCGCGCGACCTGACGTTCCACCTGGAGGTCGAGGTCGCCCCCGAGTTCGAACTGCCCTCGATCGACAACCTCGAGGTCAAGAAGCCGATGATCGAGGTGAAGGACGAGCAGGTGACCGAGCAGATCGACCGCCTGCGCACCAACGAGGGCACGCTGGAATCGCAGGAGAAGGCCGAGCCGGGTGACTACTGCATCGGTCGCGGCGTCATGCGCGAGGCCGGCGCGCCCGAGACCGCCAAGCCGCTGCTCGACATCGAGGGCGCGGTGCTGCAGGTCCCGCCGAAGGACAAGGGCCCCAAGGGCGCGGTCCTGGGCGTGATGGTCGAAGATTTCGCCAAGCAGGTCGGGCTGCCCAAGCCGGGCGCGGACCTGAAGATCCGCTGCAAGGGCCCCGACGTCCACGAGCGGGTCGACGTGCGCGGCAAGGACCTGGAGATCACCTTCAAGGTCGAGCGCGTCGAGCGGATCATCCCCGCGAAGATGGAGGACATCCTGGCGAAACTGGGCTTCTCCGACGAGGGCCAGTTCCGCGAGCAGGTCCGCGGGCGCCTCGAGCAGCGAGCGGCGGTCGAGCAGCAGGCCGCGATGCGCCAGCAAGTGGCCCGCAAGCTCGTCGAGATGGTGAAGGTGGAGATGCCCAAGAACATCTCGGCGCGCCAGGCCGAGCGGAGCCTCGCCCGGGCGCGGATGGAGATGGCCTACCGCGGGCTGGACGCCGCCGAGGTCGAGAACCGCATCGCCGAAATGCGCTCTTCGTCGGTCGAGCAGTCGATCGCCGAGCTCAAACTGTTCTTCATCATGGTGAAGGCGGCCCAGAAGTTCGAGGTGCAGGTCACCGAGGACGAGGTGAACGGGCGGATCTACCAGATCGCGATGGAGCGGCGCGTCCGCCCCGACAAGCTCCGCGCCGACCTGATCCAGTCCAACCAGATCGGGATGGTGGTGCAGCAGGTGCGCGAGCACAAGGCGATGGACGCGATCCTCGCCCGCGCCAAGGTCTCCGAGGTCTCCCTCGAGGACTACAACAAGATGGTCAAGGACAACACCTTCTGAGCGGCGTGACCGGCTGAACCGGCGCCGCTCCGGAGACCATCGATCGCTTCACGAACGCCCCGCCCACCCGCGGGGCGTTTTCACGCGCCGCTCGCTGGAACCAGATCAAGCGCCCGCATCAGCGCCGCGTGGGATTCAAGCCCGCCCGACACCGCCTCCCGCAGCGGCACCACGCGCACGCCCAGCGCCGCGGCGCGACGGCACGCCGCCTCCGCGTGAACCGCCGCCGGCATGGCAAGGTCGC
>JAFLCM010000056.1:6861-9549 GCA_017303565.1 Planctomycetota bacterium | reverse complement strand
TTCTCCGGCTCCAACCGCTGGATGCTCGACGTCATCCAGAACGTCTACGCCGCGGACCTGACGGATTACCAGATGCAGGCGATCGACCGGGCCAAGACCGACGTGGAGTACATGCTCCAGAACGCCGCTGACATGGCCGTCACGCAGTTCGGCGCCGAACTCCGCGTGCGGATCACCAACGAGTGCGGGCACAAACTCTTCACCGGCTACCCCGAGGGTCGCCGCGCCTGGCTGAACGTCAAGTTCTTCAACGAGAGCATGACGCTCATCGGCGAGCGCGGGTTCTACGACTCCGCCACCGCCACCCTGACCGAGGCCAACACCAAGGTCTACAAGGTCAAGTTCGGACTCGACGCCTACATGTCGGCCCAGACCGGCCTCCCCGCGGGCGAGTCGTTCCACCTGGCGCTGAACAACACCCGCATCTTCGACAACCGCATCCCCGCCCGCGGCTTCACCAACGCCGCCTACGCCGCCATTGGCGCCAACCCCGTCGGCTACACCTACGCCGACGGCCAGCACTGGGACGACTCCTGCTTCCTCATCCCCGAGGGCGCCAAGTTCGTCGAGGTCCGCTTCTTCCACCAGATCGCCAGCCGCGAGTACATGGAGTTCCTCCTCAACACCAACACCACCAACGGCGCCGGCGTCGCCGCCTACAACGCATGGCTCAACAACGGCATGAGCCCACCCTTCCTCCTCGAACTCTCCTCCGGCAACGTCGCCAACTTCCTGCTGGGCGACCTCAACGCCGACGGCATCGTCAACACCCTCGACCTCACCATCTTCCTGGGCAACTTCGGCGGCTCGAACCGCAAGCCCAGCCAGGGCGACCTCAACGGCGACGGCATCGTCAACACCCTCGACCTCACCATCTTCCTCGGGAAGTTCGGCCAGAGCATCACGCCCTGAGTCGCCACCCGACATCCAAACACACAGCGAACGGCCTCGGAATGCTCCCGGGGCCGCTTTCTCGCGCCGAGATTTTCTCCCGATCCCTTGACAATAGACGTAACGGTCTATATATTTACGGCATCCCATGTGGCGACTCGCTGCCACCCACACACAGCATCACAAGGAACCACTGCCATGAGCACCACGACTCTCACCCAGAACCTGCCCCTCGTCGACCCCGCCTCCGCCACCGGCAAGCCCGGCGAACTGCTGCAGGCCGTCAAGGGCAAACTCGGCCTCATCCCCAACATGACCAAGGCGATGGCCAACGCCCCCGCCGCGCTCGACGGGTACCTCGCTTTCTCTGGCGCGTTGTCCCACGGCGTGCTGAGCGCCCGCGTCCGCGAGCAGATCGCGATCCTGACCGCCGAGTACAACCGCTGCCACTACTGCCTCTCGGCCCACACCGCCATCGCGAAGATGGTGGGTCTGCCCGAGGGCGACGCCGCCCAGGCCCGCGACGCCAAGGCCGCCGACGCCAAGACCACGGCGATCCTGACCTTCGCCAAGGCGATCCTGGTCTCCAACGGCTCGCCCCGACCCGACCAGTTCGAGGCGGCCCGCAAGGCCGGTGTGAGCGACGCCGAGATCGCCGAGATCATCGCCAACGTCGCGCTGAACTACTACACCAACATCTTCAACAAGGCCGCCGGCACCGAGGTGGACTTCCCCATCGTGAACCCGCGCTAACCCCCCTGACCGATCAACACCTCTGATTCCCCCGCCGCGTGGGCCTCACCGCCCGCGCGGCGATTGCCATGAGCAAGCGCCCCACCACCAACGACAGCACCCCGACACGCCGCCCCGGGCGGCCGCGTGGCGCCACCGGGCCGGGCCCGCGCGAACGCCTGCTCGCCGCCGCCAACGACCTCTTCGCCTCCAAGGGCATCGGCGCGGTGGGCCTCGACGAACTGCTCCGCGCCGCGGGTGTCGCCCGGATGTCGCTCTACCAGCACTTCGACGGCAAGGAGGCGCTGGTCGCCGAGTACCTGCGGAAGAAGCACGCCGACTTCCTGGCGTGGATCGAGGCCGAGACGGCCCACGCCAAGACGCCGCGCGGGCGAATCCTCGCGGTCTTCGACGCCCTGCTGTCGTGGCACGCGCAGGACGACTTCCACGGCTGCTCGTTCGCGCGGGCCCTGGGCGAGGTCGGCTCGGCCTCGGCCCCCATCCGCGCCGCCATCGACGAGCACAACCGCGACCTGCACGCCTGGCTGGAATCGCTGTGCGCTCAGGCGGGGACCGACCAGCCCGCGGAGACCGCCGCCGCCCTCGCCATCATCATCAACGGGGCGAACCTGTGCGCCGCGGCGGGCGACCGCCAGCACAGCGCGGCGCGGGCGAAGGGGCTGGCGGAGAAGTTGCTGGCGGGGTGACAGGCGTCACCGATTCGCCCACCGGATCTCAACCTTCCAGTCCTGGGCGCGGTTGTCGAGGGCGTTGGCCTGGAGGCGCTTCTGGCCCTTGGGTTCGAGCACCACCTCACGCCACGACATCGCGGGGCGGATCTCCAGGCCGTTCGCGTCGTACCAGGTGAAGCGGTAGTCGAGGATGTAGCGCTCGTCGCCGAGGTTGCGCGTCGGGACCGAGACGGTGAGGATGTCGTTGTCGCGGAGCTGGATCGGGGCGTCGAAGCCGAGGCTGCGCTCCAGTTCCGGCTGGCTGAGCGCGATCCGGGGGTTGTTGTGCGGCGCGGGGACGGGGTCGGCGCGGCCCTCGTAGGGGCGGGGGTCG
>JAFLCM010000056.1:0-6785 GCA_017303565.1 Planctomycetota bacterium | reverse complement strand
TGGGGATGGACTGAGGGGATGCCTTCGGGTACCCCGGACCGCCTAGGGCGGTCCGCCGGAGAGGTCGTTCCAAACGCGTTCGGCCTCGATGTCGGCATCGTGCCGGCGGAGTCGCTCCGCCTCGCCCCAAGACGTCACCGCCCGGGCGGCGAGGCGGGGCCGCGGCACCACCCGCGCGTAGACGACGCTTGGCGATGAGGGGGTGCCCGGGCGCACGCCGGGGATGTCCAGCCGCGACGCCGCGCCGAGGCTGACGCGCACATCCGCGCCGCCCTCGGGCACCTTCAGCACCGCGACGAACACCTCGGCGGGCAGCAGCTCGTTGTGGCGCACGTCGGCGCTCGAAAGGGCCTTCATCAGCAGTCCCGCGGCGGCGGCGCTGATGCCGGCGATCTGCGCTCCCTTGTCCTCGCTCACGACCGCCGTGCCAGCCCCCCCCACCACCAGCACGCTGCCCAGCCCGCTCTTGAAACTGCGGGCGTCCTGCAGGTTGTTCCAGCGGTGGACCTCGCTCATTCGGTTCACGTCGGCGGCGGCGGCGAGGCCGCTCGCGTCCGGCGCGGAACCCGGAGGCGTCAGCATCTCGATCCGCGCCGTGCCGGGGCCGGAGTCGAGCGCGGCCCAGCGGGTCTGGGCGTTGTCCTCGCCGTAGGCCTCTTTTTCGGGGCCGCGGCCCGCCTCGATGACGATGACGGCGTTGAAGTCGCGGGCGCGGACACGTTCGGCGTGGGGTGCGAGCGCGGCGTTGAGCGACGCGGCGCGGTCGAGCGCGGAAAGATCGGGCTCGTTCAGCGCCGCGTTGGCCAGGCCTTCAAGGAAGTAGCCGAGCGCGAAGTCGGTCTCGGGAGCGCCGGGGCGGCTCTTGTTGCCGAGGGCGTTCTGGTAGTCGGCGAGGCGCCGTACCGCGGACCGGGCGCACACGCGGACGTTCTCCCAGTCGCCCCGCAGCGCGTTGGCCCACGCGAGGGCCGTGTAGGTCATCGCCTGCTCGAAAGGCTCGCCCTTGTAGACGCGGACGCCCTCTTGCAGCACGGTGGCGGCGAGGATGCGCCCCTCGTCGTTGACCGAGCCGGACTCGAGCAGTTGGTACGCGGTGCCGAGGGGGCGCACGGCGCTTTGCGCCCTGCCCGCGGCCAGTTCGGCCATGCCCAGGCGGGCGCTGTTCAGGATCGAGTTCTCGTCGAAGGGACGCCGCTCCGCGCCGGGGCGGAACGCGACCGCGGCGGAGGCGAAGTCCCCGGCGTAGAACGCGCCGACGCCCTCCTGGGCCGCCCGGTCCGCCGCGCACGCGCCGAGCACGCAGCCCGCGAGCAGGGCCGCCGCGGCGGCGCGGGCTTTCAGGTTGTCACGCCGGGGCGTGCGCATGAGAGGGGAAAGGAGTTCAGTCGAAGGAGTTGCGGAGCACGCGGTACTTCGTCTCGTACGCGTCCTCCCAGACGATGCGGCCCGTTTCGAGGTCGAGCAGTTGGAACGCGCAGAGGTAGGCGTCGGCGCGCGAGCCGATCGCCGAGCGGGTGTCGGAGCGGAACTCGGCGCGGAGCGCGTGGGTGGGGCGAAGGCGGGCCTGGGCCGGGTCGTAGAACTCGCGGGCGTAACGCTCCCACTCCGCGGCGGGGAGCACGAACGCCACGGCGCGGTCCCTGGCGACGTTCGACGCGGTGAGGCGGACGCGGAAGCGGGCCATGATCCCCCACTTCTCCGAGTCGTCCAAGAGGTGCTCGGTGCGGTTGGCGACGCGGTCCATGGTGAACACCCAGCGCGGGCTGTCGGGGGTGCGCGACGCGATCTCCGGCGAGGCGTTGAGCGACGCCGACATCTGGTCGGTCATGCGCACCACATCCGCCGTGGTGAGCATGGTGGTGTTGACGCGGGGGGCGGCGCAGCCGCCGGCGCCCAGCGCCGCGAACACACCGACCGCGCACGCGATCCAGCCCTTGATGCCTCGGTGCCTCATGCCTGGATGCCTTCCGACTCAGTCGGCGAACTTCGCCTCGTAGGAGCCCTCGTAGACGATCTCGCCGTCGCGAAGGTCGACGATCTGGAAGGTGAGCAGGTAGTAGTTGGCGCCGACGTTGGGCATGTCATAGAACACGCCGCGGAGCGCGAACTCGGCCTTGCTCTTGTACGTGCCCGCCGAGCCGGGCGGGGGCTCGAGGCCCTCGCTCTCACGGATCGAGGTGACGGTGGCGCGGCGCTCGACGAAGCCGATGTTGTAGCGGGCCCCGCTCTCGTTCAGTTTCGTGCGGATGCGGGCCAGGTAGATGTCGAAGTTGCGGCTGGGCAGCGAGGTCTTGTTCTCCACCCGGTCCATGACGATCTGGGCCCGCACCTGAGACGTGCGGAACTCCGGCTTGGACGCGATCTGCTGGACGATGTCGTCGGTCGAGGTGGTCAGGTCCTTGCTGGCGAGGTCCACCTCGTTGGAGCGGCGCTTGGCCGGGTCGGCGGTGGTGGTCCGCCCCAGGTTGGGCGCGGGCCCGTTGTTCTGGCACGAGATCAAGGGCACGCCGAACAGGAGGGCGACGCCAAGGAGGACGACGCGTCGGGCAAACATGGGGTCAGGCTCCGAGGGGGGGACCCGGCGCGGGTCGGCCTCTGGGTGGGCCGGGGTGCGTCCGAGAATACGGGCGGGCGGCACGCTGCCGACCGCCGGGCGGCGGGTCTCGGAATGTTACCCGCGACTGAAGGGTCGGCTGCGGGATTTCGAACGCGTGTTTCAAGGACACGTTGGGCTTTTCCTTGTTGTATATGGGCAATGACTCCGGGCGGGTCGGCGGATCGGGCTTGGGCGGACCGGCAACCACCCGATCCGACCGAGAACGTGCAGGTCACCGGCGTCCACTGCCCGCTGGGGCTGCCCCTCTTGCGTTCGCTCAGCGCCGCCACCGAGAGCGTGAACCGCTCGTTCGAGCGGCTGGCGACGGGCGGGCGAATCAACCGCGCCTCGGACGATCCCTCAGGGCTGGTTGCTTCGGAGAACCTCGGGGCCCAGTCCACGACGATCCGGGCGGAGAACAGGCGGCGGGAGCGGGAGTCGATCGTGCTGGGCGCCCAGGAGGGCGCGCTGTCGGCGGTGTCGGACATGCTGATCGACCTCGACGCGATCGTCGTGCAGGCGGCGAACCGGGGTGCGGTTTCGTCGGACGAGCGCGAGGCCCTTCAGGTGCAGGCGAACGCGATCGTGGACGCGCTGCTGGGGGCGGCCGCGTAAAGGCCGGGCGGGCAGGGGTTTCCGCGCCGGGCTGCGGGGTTCCGGGGTTCCCGGGTTCGGGATGGGCGTTAGACTCCGGGCGTGAACTTCCCCGCGGACAAGGCCGAGTCGTTCCGTCGCGCCTTCAAGGGCCGGACGGTGTGCGTCACGGGCGGGGCGGGGTTCATCGGCCGGCACCTGAGCGAGGCGCTGCTCGAACTGGGCGCGACGGTTCAGGTCATCGACGACCTGTCGAACAGCGAGATCGACGGCGTGGCCGAACTTGTCGACCGGCACCCGGGGCGGGCCCGCTTCGTGTACGGATCGATCCTGGACCCTTCGTCGCTGCGAGAAGCGGTGATGGGGGCGGACACGGTGTTTCATCTGGCGGCGATGGGGAGCGTGCCGCGGTCGATCGCCGAACCCGAGCGCACGATGGCGGTGAACGCGACGGGGACGCTGCGTGTGGCGCAGGAGTGCCGGCGAGCCGGCGTGCGCCGCTGGGTGTACGCGGCCAGCAGCAGCGCGTACGGGGACGACCCGGCGACGAGCAGCGGGCGGTCGGCGTGCGTAGAGAGTTCGGCGCCGCGGCCGATGTCCCCTTACGGGGTGAGCAAACTCGCGGGCGAGCACGTGGTGCGGGCGTGGGCGGTGTGCTACGGGCTGCCGGGGATGTCGCTGCGGTTCTTCAACGTGTTCGGGCCCAGGCAGCCGGGCGACAGCGCGTACTCGGCGGTGATCGCGCGGTTCATCCGGAAACTCGGCGACGGCCAGCAGCCGGTGATCTTCGGAGACGGACTCCAGTCGCGGGATTTCACGCCGGTGGAGAACGTGGTGTACGCGAACCTGCTGGCGGCCGCGACCGCCCGGGACCCCCGGGGCGAGGTCGTCAACGTCGGGCTGGGGCGCCGGACCACGCTGCTTGAACTGCTGAGCGTGCTGGCGAGGCTGACGCACCGCACCGACGTCGCGCCGCGCTTCGAGCCCGAGCGCTCGGGCGACATCGTGCACTCGCAGGCGGACATTTCTCGGGCGCGGGAACTGCTTGGCTACGAGCCAATCGTCGGGCTGGAAGAAGGACTGGCGTCGACGGCTGAGTGGTTCCTGCGGCGGGGGAACTCGGCGGCGCGGGTCTGAGGGGGTCTCGGATGGCTATTCGGGTGGGGCCGGCGCACGCGTCGGGCGACCCGCCACCCGCTGCGGCACGAGCCTGACCAGCGCGAGGCCGACCACCAGTACCACGACAAGCGCCAGGCCGCGCCAGAAGAGGCGGTCGATCGCTCCGGTGGTCGCGCCGCCGAGGCCCGCGATGTGGCGGTCCCACGAGCCGGAATCCGCGACCTGGTTCAGGCGTTCGAGCAGCACGGTGGTCTTTTCGGCGGCCTTGGTGGCCTCGATCGCGGCGTCGCGGATGTCGGTGATCTCCAGCGGCTTCTGGCCGGGGGTCGCCGGGCGGTCGAAGCGTTCGACGATGCGGTCGATGGCGCCGACCGTGCCGGTCAGTTCGTTGGCCAGGCCGGTGGTGGCGGCGATGGTGGAACGGAGTTCGGTGGCCATGGCGCGGAGCGTGCCCTCGCGGGCCTCGAGGTCGTCGAGGAACTCGTGTCGCTCCTTCGCGAAGCGGTCGAAGGCGCGGTCGATGCATGCGGCCATCCGCTGCTCGGCGTCCTTCGTCAGCGTGACGCCGGCCGCTTCGACGGCGGCGCGGGCGTCGGCGATGGTGCGTTCGCGCTCGCGGGCAATCTCGGAAAAAAGCTCTCCGCGCTGGCGGTCGAGGTCGGCGTCGAGGGCATCGAGTCGGCGGGTGAGCCCCTGTGCGAGGTCGCGGGCGGCGTCCACGGCTTCGAGCGCTCGGCGGAGTTCGGGCTGATCCGCCAGTCGGTACGCGGTGTCCTCGGCCTGCTGGGCCACCATCGCGGGGTAGCGCCCGGCGTACCAAACGGCACGCTCGCCTAGGAGCCGAGCGGAATCGACGACGGCGCTGGCCTCGGTCACCTCGCGCAGCAGCCCCGTCGCCCGGACACGCCCGGACGCGCCCGCGCGGTCGCGGAGCGAGAGGAAGTCGTTGAACCGCACGAATGCGACGTCGGTCTGGGAGGGGTGGTCGGTTTTCCAGTCGTCGATCAGGGCGCGAAGCACCCGCGTTTGGGCGTCGGAAAGGACCGATGCCCCAGACTTCCAGAGTTCGGCCTCGGCCGCGCCGAGCCGCTCGGAGGCGCGGGCCACCTGAGACTCGGTCATCCCGCAGCCCCCCCGCTGCTGCTCGAACGACCAGCGGGTAAGGGACGCGAGCACGAGCATGTCGAGCAGCGCGGCGTCGGGGTTGGGCGAGACGGCGATATCGACGCTGGACGCGGTCGTCGAGCGAAGGAACGACTGGGCGAACGCCCGAGCCTTCTGTGTCGAGACGGGGTCTGAGACGACCGGGTTCATCGCCTCGGCGACCGCGCCCGACAGGTCGTCGGACATGTTCATGACCAGCGACTGCACGTCGAGGTCGGTGCGCACCGGGGCGAGCGGCCCCGCGGCCCGCACGGGAGATCGCGCCGGCGATGTGGAGCAGCCCGCCGCGGCGACGAGGACCGCCGCGACCATTCCTGCGACGAGCGGAGACCCGGGGAACGATCGAATGACGGAGAGACGGGTGCGCATGGGGTGCAATCTAACCACCGGCCGCGTCTCAGCGTGAGCCCATCAGCCGGCGCTGCCGACGAGTTCCGCGTTGCTGCGGAACCGCTGCAGGGCCGCGAGGAGCTGCTCGACCTGCTGGGGCGGGGGCATGTTCATCAGGCGTCGCCGCAGAGCCGTGACCGTCTTGAGTTCCGCCTCGTTCATGAGGAGGTTCTCCTTGCGGGTGCCGCTGGCGGCGAGGTTGATCGCGGGGAACAGCCGCTTCTCGCTGATCTTGCGGTCGAGGATGAGTTCCATGTTCCCGGTGCCCTTGAACTCCTCGAAGATCACCTGATCGCCCTGGCTGCCGGTCTCGACGAGGCAGGAGGCGATGACGGTGAGGCTGCCGGCCTCCTCGGTGTTTCGGGCCGAGCCGAAGAGGTACTTGGGGACGGTCAGCGCGCGGCTGTCGATGCCGCCGGTAAGGGTGCGCCCGGAGTTGGAGTGCTTCCTGGAGTTGTTGAACGCGCGGCCCAGGCGGGTGAGCGAGTCGAGCAGCACCACCACGTGCTTGCCCGCTTCGACCATGCGCCGGCAGCGCTCGATCACCATCTCCGCCACCGCGATGTGGCGCTCGACGGCGTGGTCGTTGCTGCTGGCGAAGACCTTCGCCGGCACGCTGCGCCGGAAATCGGTGACCTCCTCGGGCCGCTCGTCGATCAACAGCGCGAACACCGTGAGGTCCGGGTGGTTCTTGGCAAGGGCGCCGGCGATGTCCTTCAGCAGCACGGTCTTGCCGGCCTTGGGCGGCGCGACGATAAGGGCGCGCTGGCCGCGACCGATCGGGCAAAACAAGTCGATCAGGCGGCACGAGGGCGGGCAGCCGGGGTACTCGAGGGTCAGCCGCGGCGCGGGGTCGATCGACTGGAGGTCCTCGAAGGGCTTGCGCCGGGCGTAGACGTCGGGCGCGAGGCCCTCGACGGCG
>JAFLCM010000055.1 GCA_017303565.1 Planctomycetota bacterium | reverse complement strand
ATCTCGTCGCAAAGCATTGTCAAATAAAGACTTACAAAAAATGTGAAAAGCGTGGTCGCGGGGGTGAAATCCGGGCCTTCCGCGCGCGACCGAACCCGGTCGATGCCGCGATTCGGCCCCGCCTCGCCGACGGCCCCCCCCTCTGACGCCCCGCCAGTTGCTCGCGGGAGGGCCTTGGCCTACACTCTCCGCCCCGCTGGGATTTGGTGGGACCATCCCCGGCTGCACATCTCAAGCCCCATGCCCATGACACGCGGCGACCGATCGGGTCGCCTCCGGTGGGCCGGACGGGCCGGAAACGGGAGCCTTCTCCCGCATCTCCGGAACCTGTCCCAACCCGCGGTTGAGCAGGAGGCTCAACAGAGCGGGCGTCGGTTGTTTCGTCTCGACCCGGTTTCGTCTCGATCCGGTGTGACCCGACGGTTGCCCTGTCTCGAATCCGCCTCGTTCAGACCCCGCCAACTCTCCGCGTCCCGCGTGAAACGGCGCGAACGCTCGAAGGAAAACGACATGCGACAGACCACGATCATCACCAAGCCCGACCAGCAGCTGACCCGCGGCTGGCACATCGTCGACGCCGACGGCGCCCGCCTGGGGCGCATGGCCACCCAGATCGCCATGGTGCTGATGGGCAAGCACCGCCCGACCTACACCCCGCACGTCGACACCGGCGACTTCGTGATCGTCGTTAACGCCGACAAGGTCGTCATGACCGGGAACAAGGCCGAGCAGCGCACCCGCACGTTCTACTCCGGCTACGCCGGCGGCCTGCGGACCGCGTCTTACAAGCAGCTCCTGGAGCGCAAGCCCGAGGGCGTGATCGAGGACGCCGTGAAGCGGATGCTGCCCAAGGGTCGTCTGGGTCGCCAGATGATCGGCAAACTCAAGGTGTACAAGGGCGCCGAGCACCCGCACGGCGCGCAGCAGCCCGTGAAGCTCGAGGTCAAGCCCAAGTCGCTCTGACCTCCGCCCAAGCCGATCCCGCGATCCTCCACCGTCCGACCCAGCATCCTCGACCGACCCAGCATCCACGTACGAAACCACCAGGCGAGACACCGAACCGTCCGCCTCTTCTCCCGGTAGCCGCAATGAACGAACTCACCCCGACCGCCGCCGCCAAAACCGCCCCGGTTCTCAAGCAGGCCCTCCCGCCCGACCGCTACGGCTGGTGGTGGGGCACGGGTCGTCGAAAGACCGCCGTCGCCCGCATCCGCCTCAAGCCCGGCACGGGCAAGTTCGAGATCACCTGCACGCGGAAGAAGTCGAAGCAGATCAACGAGTACTTCTCGGAGATCCGCGACCGCAGCGACTGCGTCGCCCCGCTGAAGGTCAGCGGGCTCGAGGGCAAGATGGACGTGATCTGCCGCTGCAACGGCGGCGGGTTCATGGGCCAGGCCCAGTCGATCCGCCTGGCGGTGGCCCGGGCGCTCAAGGGCTACGACCCGGCGCTCGAGGGCGCGCTGCGCGACGCGGGCTTCCTGACCCGCGACCCGCGCGAGGTCGAACGCAAGAAGTACGGCCAGGCCGGCGCCCGCCGCCGCTTCCAGTTCTCGAAGCGCTGATCATCCGACCGAACCCGGTTTTCCCAACACCCGCCCTGTGCGGGTGTTTTTTTGTTGGACTGTTGATCTGGTATCAGTTTCTCTGATAGTGATAGACGCGGGCTGTTTTTGCACGGTCCGGTCCAGTCATCACGAGATCCATAGGACCCTGGTCGTGCCCCGGTTCGAGCGCCGGTTCAGGGTGCGCGGGCGCCTTGCGCACATTTCATCACGCAGGCAATGGCCCGCTCCGACCTGCTCGACCTGTCGCGGTCGGGACCGCTCGAACAGCGCCCCGCGGGCAAGCAGTTCGTATTCCGCGCGTCAGCAGGGCTGCTCTTGAAACTCAGGACATGACGCGTTTCCGCGGCGGACGAATACACGTCAATGATCAAACGGGGAGCACGGTCTGCCTTCGGGCCCAGTCCCTCTCACCGCTTCCCGATCCGCGCCTCCGTGAAGTTGCGGATCGACTGGCGGACCACCTCGATGGTCTTTTCGCGCTGGTCCCAGCCCTGCGGCTCGATGGTCACGCCCTCGAGCTGCTTGTACGAGACGAAGAAGTGCTCCACCTCCCTGAGGAAGTGCTTGGGCACGTCGTCGAGTTCCTGGAACTCGGCGAAGAGCGGGTCTGAGTGCGGGACCGCGAGCACCTTGTAGTCGCCGGCGCCGCGGTCGAGCATCTTGAAACCGCCGACGATCCGCGCCTCGATCAGGCAGCCGCTGAAGGTCGGTTCGTTGACCATGACCAGGATGTCGAGCGGGTCGGCGTCGTCGGCGAGGGTCTGGGGGATCAGGCCGTAGTCGCCCGGGTAGTGGCTGGCGGAATAGAGGTAGCGGTCGAGCTTGATGAAGCCGGTCTTCTTGTCGACCTCGTACTTGTTGCGCTTGCCCTTGGGGATCTCGATGATGCAGTTGACGACTCCCGGGACGTCGGTTCCGGGGGAAACGTGCACGAGGCGCCGGGGGTCGAACAGCATGGGACAAGTGTAGCGGGCGCGGCGCGGCTTCCCGTCCGCCGGGGGGCTCGGACGCGCAGGGCTCGGACGCGCAGGGCTCGGACGCGCAGGGCTTGGGCGCGCAGGGCTCGGGCGCGGGGTTGAGCGCGGGCCTCAGCGGAGCGCCGACGCGTCCGCGACGATGTCGATGTTCACGAGCGCCTCGGCCTGTGCCCCTGAATCCGAGCCGCGGTCGATCAGTCGGACCTTCAGCGTGTACGCGCCGACGCTGAGGTTCTCGGGGAGTTCCACGATCTGGACGACGAAGAAGTCCTTGCGCGGGTTGCGTGAGAAGTCGGTGACGCGCTGGCCGGTCCGCCGCCACGCGGCCACGTCGCGGTCCTTGGCGGCGGCGTAGAGGGTCAGGTCCTGCTCGAGTTCGACCTCGAAGCCGTCGCGCCCGGACTTGCTCGCCACCCTGGCCGCGAACCCGCCGACCTCGCAGTAAACGATGAACTTGCTCTTGCGCCCGGCGAGGAACTGGTATGTGCGCGTCGGCCCCTGGTCGGCGGCGCGCTTGAGTTCGTTGTACATTCCGAACCCCTCGACACGCGAGCACAGCGCCAGCGTCGGGATGCTCAGGGGGGCCCAGGCGTTCGCGGCCTGGGCGAACCGGCCCGCCGCCTCCCGCAGGCGGTTCACGTCGCCGGCGTTCTCGCCAGCCACGGCCTGGTTGAGCGACTTCCACTGCTCGTAGAAGGAACGCTCCTCGGGGGTGAGGTTCTTTTCGAGGGCGCTGAGGCGTGCCTCGTCGATGCTCTGGCCGGCCGCCCGGGCCATGACCAGTCGCGTGAGTTCCGACAGCGGGCGCGAGTTCGTCAGCGGCGCTTCCGGCGCGGGGCTCGGGGCTGATGGCCCCGGCTCGATCGTCGCGGCGACCGTCGGGACCGCCTGCAACGTCTCCGCCGGTGCGGGAGTTGCGTCCGCGTCCGGGGTTGCCGGTGCTTCGGTCCCGGACTGCTCCGCCGGGGCGCCGAAGACCAGCGCCGACTTCTCCGGCGGCTGGCGCGGCGTCCGGGGCGGCTTCGTCGCGTTGTTCTGGTCGACCAGCCCGTCGGCCTGCACGCGTTCCATCCAGCGCTTCAGGGCGTCGGCGTCGGCGGTCGGGTCCTGAGGGTTCGGCGCGGGCGCTTCGGTCGCCGCCGCCGCGAGTGCCGCCCGTTTTCGTTCGGCCTGCTCGGCCTCGAGGCGACGGACCTCGTCCAGCGGCAGGGATGCGTTCGCCCGAGTGGAATCCGCGCTTAAAGCCGCTCTCTCGCCCCCGCCCCCGCCCCCGCCCCCGGAGGCGCACCCGCTCAGCCCGAGCGCCAGGCCGGATGACCCCGCCAGCACACACACCAACCACGAACGAGCAGCCTGCATGGGCATCCTGCCTCAGGGAAGAAACAGCCCGGGCGCGGGGACTCCGCCGCCGCGATCCGCCACGGGCCATGGGCGTTCATCGTCCGGGGCGGGGTCCGCCCTGCACTTCCTGCGCCTCGTCGCGCAAAGCCTGCGCGAGCGAGCCCAACAGGTTCCGCGTGAGGGCGGCGTCGAGGGTGTCCCCGCCTCGGAGCAGCCGCTGGTTCACCTCCAGTTCGATGCCCGCGTAATGGTCGGGCGGGAAGCGCTTCCGCAGCGTGGTGGTGAAGCCGTCGGACGTGCCGAGGTACGGGTAGTTCTTCCGGCAACGCAGCCCCGGGGCGGCCGTTGCCAGCGCCGCCAGCCACGCGGCGCAGAGGGATTTTTCCAAGGCGCGGCGCGGGTCGTACAGCAGCCCGACGTCCGCGTTGCGCCGGACGCCCCGGAGCACCGGCGTGAAGGAGTGGACGCCGATGTGCAGCACCCGCCCGCCCGCGTCGACCTCGCGCCCGATCTCCTCGGTGACGGCGTCGCGGTGCGGCGTCCAATGGCGGTCGGCCAGCAGCGCCCGCGCCAGCGGGTCGAGCCCGCGGGTGAACTCGGAGAACGCCCGCCCGCGCTCCAGCGAACGGTTCAGGTCGATCAGCAGGCGTGTGGCCGCGCCCGTGAACAGCGGCGCGTTGAACCGGCGCGCCATCGCCCGTGCCAACGGCGGGGCCCCGCGGTCCCAGCCGCGGTGCGTCGAGAGCAGAGATCCGGCGCCCTTCAGCAGCACCGACGCCCCACGCGGCACGGCGTTCGACGCGTGCTCGCACGTCACCACCAGCAGGGTGAACCCGCCGAGGCGCTGCGGGGCTTTGCGTCTGCGTCCCATCGGGCGATTCGCTCCGGCGGCCAATCTACCGCGGCGCAAGAAAAGCGCCCGGCGCTCAGGGGGAGCGCCGGGCGCGATCGGTTCGAGGCCGGCTCACTTCCGCGTGTAGGTGATCTCCATCGACTTGTACATGTTCCCGTCCGGGCCGGGCATCCACATCTCGAGGGTGCGGGTCTTGTCGTCGACGATGGTGGCGACGCTCTTGGACTTGATGACCTTCCCGTGCATCGGGTTGAAGTTCTCGCCCTCGGTGGTCATCACCTTGCCGGCGCTGTCGACCGTGCCGGACTCGAGCATGAACCCGGTGGTCATGCTGTCGATCCACAGGGTCATGAACTTCTTCTGGGCGTTGTCGTAGCCCATGATCGAGCGGCCCTCGAACTTCTGCACGCCCATCCCGGGCATCTCGAACGAGCCGTTCACGTGCTCCTCGACGTAGCGCCCGCCCATGATCATCTTGGTGGAGGCGGTCGCCTTGCTCTCGTCGGCGGGGGCGCCGGGAGACCAGTAGGACTTGACCACCATGTCCCACTCGCCCTCCCACTTCTTCAGCCACTCGTGCATGGCGCCGGGCTGGGTGGATTTCATCATCTCTTCCATCATCTTCTGGTCGGGCATGCCGCCGTGGTCGCCGCCCTGACCGGCCCCGCCCATCGCGTCCTTGGCCTTCTTTTCGAGGTCCTTGGCGGCGTCGGTCGCCGACTTCTGCGCGTCCTTCAGCGCGTCGTTGGCCTTGCTCTTCATGTCCTCCTTGGAGGGCAGCCCGCCCTGGGCCAGCGCGATGCCCGCGCCCAGCCCGCAGACGATCAGAATCGAAGCCGTACGCTTGAGAATCGACGACGCCATGTGCATCTCCTTGCTCAGGTGGAACCAGTGCGCGAACGCGCTCCGGAGGTTGCATCAATATACCCGCCGGAGTGAGACGCCGAGCGCCGGGTTTGTCGCATCGGCGCGCTCTCCCGATCGGTTAGGCTCATGGTAAACCCGGCCAGGCGCGCACCAGCGCCTCAACTTCGCGTACAGGCAGCGTCCCCTCGACGATCAGGGTCCTCTCATCAGCCGACGGCGATTCCAACGCGGCGAACTGGCTCGGCACCAGCGATGCCGGCATGAAGTGGCTCCGTCCAGCCACGCGACGCGCCGCCTCCTGCTCGCCCACCACCAGGTGAACAAGCCGCGCGCAATCTTCGAATCCGCGCACCAATCGCCGCCGGTACGCCGCCCGAAGCGCCGAGCAGGCCACCACGATGCTGCGCCCGTCGCTCAGCGCCGCCGCGCACGCGCCGTTGAGCGCGTCCAGCCATCCCCATCGGTCCTCGTCCGTCAGCGGCATGCCCGCCCGCATTTTGGCTCGGTTGGCCTCGGAGTGAAAATCGTCGCCCTCGATGAAAACCCAGCCCAGCGATGCGCTCAGGGCCGCGCCGAGCGTGGACTTTCCAGCGCCGGCGACGCCCATCACCACCACCACCCGCGCGGGGGCCGTCACGCCCCGCGCCGCATCCGCAGCGAGAACGCCGGCTGCGGCTTGCCGTCCTTGAACGTCACCCACTCCTGGCGCACCGTGCCGTCCTTCTCCCACACCAGCGTCAGCCCGCCCATGTACTCGCCGCCGGGCTTGAGGTTCGTCACGCTCTCGAAGGCGAACGGGATGCGGTCGGCGCCCGCGGCCTTGGCCCGCATCCGCGGCTGGTTGCCCTCGGCGCAGTAGTGCGTGACCACCATGTCGCTGCCGTCCATGTGGTACATGTTGGTCATCTCGTGGGCCGTGCCCATGAACATCAGTTCACGCACCGACGAGCCGTTGGACGACACGCTGAAGCGGCTCTTGCCGATGACCGCGCCGGAATCGTCGAGCATGTCCCATTCCCCGGCGAGCCCCTTCACCCGGTCGAGCAGCGCCGCCCGCTGCGCGTCGCTCGCCTGCGCGACCGGTTTCGCCGAACCTGATCCCGCGCAGCCGACCAAGGCTGTCCCGAGCATCACAACGCCCGCCGCCGCCAGTGTCCGCATCATGGATGAGTCCTCCGGTGAGTGTCAGACCAGCGTAGCCCCGGATTGGGACACGTCAAACCAGGGCGCGACGCGAGCAGGCTTGATCACCCATTGACGAGTAGGTAATCCAGCAGCCCGTCGCACGCCGCCGACACCATCGCGAACACCTCGTCGAACGCCTCGTCCGGTTCGGTGTACGGGTCCGGGACCTCGAGTTTCGAATCGTCGAGGCCCCGGAGCGCCGGGTCGAACGACCGGAGCAGCCGCACCCGCGCCGCCGGTGCGCCCACCGCGATGAGCCGTCGGCAGTTGGACCGGTCCATCCCGATGAACCAGTCGAAGCCCGAGCCCTCGGGCGGCGCGAGAAAGTCGCGGTCGGGGGCGATCACGCGGGCGCGGTGGTTGAGCGTCACCCCGCGTTTCCGCGCCGCCACCGTAGAGCGGGCATCGGGCGCCTCGCCCGCGTGCCAGTCGCCCGTGCCGCAGGAGTCCACCCGGAAGCGGTCGAGCACGCCGCGCCGGCGGGCCGCGTCCACGAACACGCCCTCGGCCATCGGCGAGCGGCAGATGTTGCCCAGGCACACGAAAAGCACCCCGACCGGACGCCGTGTTGTCACCCCTTGGCTCGCGCTCACGCCCTGAGTCTACTTGGGCAGCCGTACACTCGGACGCCGCCCTTCCGGCGTCAGGTCCCACCCATGCCCAACAGCATCGAACTCAACAAGGCCCAGCGCGAGGCGGTCGAGCACGACGCGGGGCCGCTGCTCGTCCTCGCGGGCCCCGGCACGGGCAAGACCCGCGTGATCATCGCCCGCATCCTCCGCATGATCGAAGAGGGGCACGACCCCGCGGAGATCCTCGCCGTCACCTTCAGCGTCAAGGCGACAAACGAGATGCGCGAGCGCCTGGCCGCCTGGGCCGGGCCGCTCGGCGACAAAGCCGCCCGCGTCACCATCAGCACCTTCCACAGCCTCGGGCGACGCCTCACACAGCGCTTCGGCGACACGCTGGGCCTCAAGCCCGAACTGACGCTGATGGACTCGGCCCACGGCAAGCGCACCCTCCGGGCCTTGATCGCCCGCCTGAACCTCTTCCCCCACCTCAGGGCGGTCGGCTGCGACAACGTGATCTCCGAGCACCTGCGGTTCGAGGCGTCCTGCAAGCACAGCGCCCGCACGCCCGCCGACGCGGTCCGCTTCGCCCGGCGCCGACTGGAAGAAGCCCGGGACGCGTCGGGCACGCCCGACGAGCGCGCCGCGGCGCGACTGTCCGCCGAGACATTCCACGACCACGCCCGGCTGTTCGAGGCTTTCGACGCCTCGTGCATCGACCGCGGCGTCATCACCTTCGACGACTTCCTCGCCTACCCGCTCCGCATCTTCGCGCGCCGCCCGGAACTCGCGTCGTTCGTCCGCGCCGAGACGCGCCGCGTCGTCGTCGACGAGTTCCAGGACGTCAACCCCGCCCAGATCGAACTGCTGCGCCACATCGCCCCGAACTCGCCCACCGCCGACCTTTGCGTCGTCGGCGACGACGACCAGGCGATCTACGCCTTCCGCGGCTCCGATCCCGCCGCCGTCCGCGCCTTCACCGACCACTGGCCCGGGCACCGCACGGTGGCGCTGACCGAGAACCACCGCTGCGGGCCCGCCATTCTCAGGGTGGCCGACACGGTGATCCGTCGCGCCTCCTCCCGCGTCGCGCCCGACAAGGTCATCACCTACGCCGGGCCGGCTGACGCGCCCGCGGCGAAAGCCACCGTCGAGGGCTGCACCGTCCCGACGGACGACGACCACGGCGCCGCGATCGCCGCCATCATCCTCGCCGACAAGTCAGAGCACCCCGAGCGCCCCTGGTCGTCGTACGCGGTCCTGGTCCGCGGCGGGGGCCAACTCGACAAGTGCGCCGCGTCGCTCCAGCTCGCCGGCATCCCAATCGACCTGCGGCGCGAGCCCCCGCCCAGCACCGACCAGTCGGTGCAGGACCTTCTGGCGTGGATCGCGGTGCTCGCGGGCCGCGCCGATGCGTCGAACGTCCACCGCCTGCTCGTCCGCCCGCCGCACCTGATCGCGCACGAGACCGTTCAGGCGTGGCGGGAGGAGCACGCCCGAGGCTCCCGCAGCCCCGCCCCGCGCCCGTCGTTCACCGACTGGTTGCGCACGTCCCGCGCCGACCACCCGGGCGTGGCGGCGTATCTCTCCACCCTCGACGAACTGGTGCGCTCGACCGCCCTGGTGCGCGCCGACGAGGCCGCCGAGCACATCATCCGCGCCGCGGGCCTGTCGGGCGTCGATTCGCCCGAGCCGCACGACCCCGAGTCCGTCGCCGCCCGCTCCCGCGCCCTCGTCGCTGCGGTCCGATTCATCCGCACCCGCCAGCCGATGCTGGACCCGCCCGGCGGCCTCGGCGCGTTCCTGTCGTACTACAACGACCTCGACAAGGAAGAGCAGGAGTTCCGCGCGCCGTCGTCCGATCAGGTCGACGGCGCGGAAGCGCCCGAAGGCGCCGACGCCGTCGCCGTCCTCACCGCCCACCGCGCCAAGGGTCTGGAGTGGGACACGGTGTTCGTCGTGAAGGTGCAGGCGGGCAACGGCGGCTTCTCCGCTGGCGGCTCGGGGCGTGAGGACGCCGGGGACGCCGCGCTACCCCCCGAGTTCACCGGGCGACCGCCGCTGTCGGAAGCGGACGAGGAGCGGCGCGTCTTCTACGTCGCGTGCACCCGCGCCAAGCGACGCCTCGTTCTCACGGCCAAGAACAAGAAGACCTGGGACAACCCGGACGACTTCTTCGCCGACCTGACGCGCCGCGAGCCGAAACTCGAGGTGCCCGTCCGCACGTTCGACG
>JAFLCM010000054.1 GCA_017303565.1 Planctomycetota bacterium | reverse complement strand
GGCGGAGCCCCGGACCAGCGGGACGGACGCACGTCGAACATCTTCGGGGCGGACGAGACCGACGAAGCCCCCGCCGTGAACGTCGGCCCCACCCCGCCGGAGATGGCCGAGGCGGTGCAGACGTGCTTGGCGATGGCCGTGGGGCGGCAGGCCGACTATGGCTCAGCGCTTTGCCGTTGGGTTCCGCCGGGCGAGTTCATCGGCAACACCTTCGGACGTCAAGCGATCGGCATGATCTGGGATTTCGCCGAGGTTCCCACGGGCTCCGACGCGACGGGAGGTTTCTCGGGTGCGATGAACTGGGTGGCGAGCGCCCTCGAAGCCAACGCTTCGCTTGGTCGAACGCCTGGACATGTCGAACAAGCATCCGCGACGAATCATCCACTTCCGGATGACTCTGTTGCAGTGCTCGTCACCGATCCGCCGTACTACGACGCGGTCCCCTACGCCTATCTCTCGGACTTCTTCTACGTGTGGTTCCGCCGCACGCTCTCGAACATCCACCCCTCGCTCACGCGCGACCCCGGCGTGCCCAAGGACGAAGAGATCGTCGTCGATCGCCCGCACACGCTGAGCCAGTCCACCAAGGACATCTCGTTCTACGAGCGCGAACTCGCCCGCGCCTTCGCCGAGGCCCGCCGCGTCGTCCGCCCCGACGGCGTCGGGTGCATCGTCTTCGCCAGCAAGTCCACCGCGTCGTGGGAGGCGATCCTCAAGGCCGTCATCGACGCCGGGTGGATCGTCACCGGGTCCTGGCCCATCGACACCGAGATGGAGACCCGCGTCGCGGCGCAGGGGCAGGCGCGGCTGGGGTCGAGCGTCCACATCGTGGTCCGCCCACGCGAGATGGCGAGCGGGGCGGTGGACGAGGGCGAGGGCGGATGGGGGGTGGGCGACTGGCGCACGGTGCTGGAGGAACTGCCCAAGCGCATCCGCGAGTGGATGCCGCGGCTGGACGCCGAGGGCGTCGTCGGCGCGGACGCGATCTTCGCGTGCCTGGGTCCGGCGCTGGAGGTCTACTCGCGGTACGCGCGGGTGGAGCGAGCCAGCGGCGAGGCGGTGCTGCTGCCCGAATACCTGGAGCACGTCTGGGCGACGGTGAGCACCGAGGCGCTGACGCTGATCTTTAAAGATGGTGGGGCCGACGCGGGAGGGCTCGAACCCGATGCGCGGCTGACGGCGATGTGGCTGTGGACGCTCGGCGCGACGAAGGCCGACAGTGCTTCGGCGAAGAAGGTGGACGAAGAGGACGCGGACGACGACGAGGACGCCAAGAGCACGGCCGCGAAGCCCATCAGAGGCTTCGCGCTGGAGTTCGACGCGGCTCGCAAGATCGCCCAGGGGCTGGGCGTCCACCTGGAGAAGTGCCAGTCGTTCGTCGAGATCAAGGGCGAGACGGCCCGGCTGCTCTCGATGAACGAGCGCGTGGGGTACCTCTTCGGCAAGGACGCCGTCGGCACGGCCGGCACGGTCGAGGCGGCACGCCCGAAGGGCAAGAAGAAGAAGGCTGAGGCGTCGCTCTTCGAGACCGCCGAGGAAGTGAAGGCGCAGATCGAGCAGGCCGAGGCGGAAGCCGCGGGCAAACTCGCGGCCTCCAAGCCCGGGGCGACGATCCTCGACCGCGTGCATCAGGCGATGCTCCTGTTCTCGTCGCAGCGCGGCGAAGCCCTGCGCCGGTTCCTCGTGGACGACGGTGTCGGCAAAGACGCCCGGTTCTGGAAGTTGGCCAACTCGCTCAACAAGCTCTACCCAGCCGGGAGCGCCGAGCGCGTGGCCGTCGAGGGCGTGTTGGCGAGGAAGAAGAGCTTTGGGTTCTAAATGACGCACGAAAGGTACCATCTCGGGGCCAAGTGGATCGCGGCGCTCTTGGATGCGGTGCAGGCGGGGGAGGTGCGTGAGGCGCTGCGGTCGGCGGCGGGCGCGGAAGACCTCAAGACCTGGACGCGGCTGATGACGGACGCGGTTGCGGCAGCGAGCATTCCGCTGGGATGGGTCATTGCCGCGAAGGGGCACAAGCTCGACTTGCTCCCGCAGGCAGGGCAGGAATACCTGTCTCTTGACGGCATGGCGTTTGATGCGGCCGCGGCACCCGACGGTGCTCGCTGGCACTGGCCGATCGCCGTGTTCGAGTTGGAGAACAACCACACCGACGATCGCACAGCCTACTCGCTCTGGAAAGTGCTGAACGTGGCCGCGCCACTGAGGGTTGTGGTCGCGTACCGCCGGACGTGGGACGAAGCGAACGCCCTGCCCGGGGTGCTCGCCGAGGCGGTCATCCGCACGACGATGCCGGTGGAGCGGTGGAACGCCATCGACGGCGAGGTGCTGCTGGTGATCGGCAGCCGGTCCGACGGGCGGTCGTTCCCGTGGGACTTCTTCCGCTTCTGGCGGTTTGACCCGGGCGTCGGGCGGTTTTCCAAGGTTGTGGGCGCTGGCGCATGAAGGCTCGAACGATGAGCGGTGATTCACTGAGGAACTGATATGGCGAACCTGAAACCCTGGTATCGAGTCGAAGGCTGCCAGCCCCGCGAGGACCTGCGCCTCAACAAGCCGCTCAATGAGGCGGACTTCGCGGTCAACCTCGACCACATCAAGCGTGGCGAGTCGCACCCCGACTACGTGAAGCCGCACCTGTTTTTCGCGCGGACGTTCATGACCAAGGCCCTGCGCGAGTTGGCTGCTGGGACGATCCGGCGGCTCGCGGGCGAACAATCCGAGACGGCAGCGGTCTACAACATGGCCACGCAGTTCGGCGGCGGCAAGACGCACGCCCTCGCCACGCTGTACCACCTGGCCAATGGCGGCTCGGCGGCACGCGACTGGCCGGGTGTTGACCAGATCCTGACCGATGCAGGCGTGCAGTCGATCCCGAAGGCGGCAGTGGCGGTCGTCGTCGGCACCGAATTTGACCCGCTCACGGGCCGGCAGGAAGGGAATGGTCCGGTTCGCAAGACCCTGTGGGGCGAGATCGCCTGGCAGCTTGGTGGCGAGAAGTCTTTTGCAGTGGTCGCGGAGCACGAGGCCAAGGGGATGGCTCCCGGTGGGGATGTGATCCGGAAGATGCTCCCCCAAGGGCCGGCGCTCATCCTGCTGGATGAGGTGATCAACTACATGAATCGCGCGAGGGTGGTGAAGCTGGCCGAGCAGTCGCGCACGTTCATCTTCAACCTCGCAGAGGCCGCGAGGGCCCTGTCCGGCGTGGTGGTCTGCGTCTCCGTGCCCAAATCCGCGATACTGGAGGTGACGGCGGCGGATCAAGAGGACTATGAGGCCATCAAGCATGACCTGAACCGCCTCGGCAAGGCCATCATGATGTCGGCGGACGTGGAGATTTCCGAGATCATCCGTCGCCGTCTGTTTGATTGGAAGGGCCTGCCCAAGGAAGGTGAGCTCGCCGCGCAGGAGTACGCGGCATGGGTTCGAGAGAACGCGGGCGCCCTTACCGGCATCGATCCAGACCGGGCGTATGAGCAGTTCAAGGCGGCCTACCCGTTCCACCCGGCCGCGTTGTCGGTGTTCGAGCGGAAGTGGCAGTCATTGCCGCGATTCCAGCGCACACGCGGTGTCCTTCGCTTGCTGGCGCTCTGGGTGGCCCGAGCCTTCCAGGAAGACCATCGCCAGCAGTTCCCGGATCCCGTGATCGGGCTCGGCTCCGCACCGATGGATGATCCACGCTTCCGCGCGGCGGTCTTTGAGCAACTCGGTAGCGCCGATCTTGAAGGGCCGTCCACTACCGACATCGCGGGTAGTGCCAACGCGCACGCGGTCCGCCTCGACAAGGAGGCGACCGAGGCGATCAAGAAGGGACGGCTGCATCAGAAGGTGGCCACCACGATCTTCTTCGAATCCAATGGCGGTCAGTTGAAGACGGAGGCGGCGCTCGGCGAGATCAAGTCGGCCGCAGGCGGGCCCGGCGTCAACATGGCGGACGTCGACCACGTTCTCGACGGCTTGATCACGAACTGCTACTACCTCAACATCGACCGAAACCGCTACCGGTTCAGTGTGACTCCCAACGTCAACAAGATCCTCACAGATCGTCGCGCAGCGGTGCAGCCGAAGCAGATCGACGACCTGCTTCGCAAGGAGATCGAGGCGGCCTTTCGCGTGAAGGTGAAGGACTACGAACTGGACGTGCGACCGTTCCCTGAGCGGACCAACGACGTGCCTGATCGGCCCCTCTTGACGCTGGTCGTGCTGCACCCCGAGCGGCAAAGCGACTCCGCTGCGACGAAGGCCTTCATGGACAAGATCGTCAAGGAGTGCGGAAACAGCGGCCGAACGTTCAAGGCTGCGGTGATTATCGTGGCCGCGGACGCGATTGGAGCGATGAAGGACGCAGCGAGAGATGTTCTCGCCTGGCGCGAGATCGACGAGGACGATGAAACCAAATCTCGACTGGACGAAGGCCAGCGCCGGCAACTCACCGTAAATGTGGGCGGCTCTAGAAAGGCCCTCGAGGAAGCCATCTGGAGGGCTTACCGGCACATATTCCTGTTGAACGGTGAGAACACGCTTCGACTGATCGACTTGGGCATCGTCACTCGCAGCCAGGCGAGCAGCCCGACGGAGAACCTGCTCAACCGGCTAACCAGCGACGACATCGTCACCGGCGCACCGAATCCGAGCAAGCTCGTGCGATGGTGGCCGCCGGCGCTGACAGCATGGCCGACGAAGGCCGTCCGGGACGCGTTCTTCACCACGCCATCTCTCTCGCGTCTGAAGCAGCCTGACCTGATCAAGCGGTCAATCGCCGACGGTGTTTCACGCGGGGAGATCGGTTACGCGCGTCGAAAGTCCAACGACCAATTGGAGCTTATCGCGTTCAACCGATCACTTGTCGAGACCGATGTCGAGATCAGCGACGATGTGGTCGTTCTCAAGGCAGAAGATGCCAAGAAGCTTCTCGAGCCCCCGCGCCTCGCACGCGTTCAGTTGAGTCCCGACGGCCGAGAGGTTGCCCCGGGAGAGATTGTGACATTCACCGTGGCGGGTGTGAGTCAGTATGGCGAGCCCGTTGAAGTCGGCACGCCCTCTTGGTCGGCCACGGGCGGGGCGATTGATGCCACGGGCAAGTTCGTGGCCGGCGCGGAAGCGGGAGTGTTCGGTGTGTCTGCCAGATGCGGCAGCGTCGAAGGCACCGCGCAGGTGCGAGTGCGCGTTCGGGAAAAGAGCGCAACAGAGGCGAATGCCACCAACACTGCGTCCCAGATGCTGCTATGGACTGGGGAGGTGCCCGCCCAGAAGTGGATGAACTTCTACACCAAAGTCTTGACCCGGTTTGCCTCAACGCCCGGTCTCAAGCTCCGAGTCACCTTCGAGGCTCCAGCAGACAATGCCCACGCCAAAGGCAAGGCAGATGAAGCACGAGCAGCGCTGCGCGAGCTTGGGCTCGACGATCACATCTCAGGCGGATAAGGACTCGGCATGCCCAACGAAGCCAAACGAATGCACACGTCACCGGCTCTCGCGGCCGCGATCGATCGCTTCGTGAATGCCGCCTGGCGATCCCGAGATTCGCTCTTCACACCCGGCAGGGCGATTTGGACACCCGAGAACCTCGACGATCTGCACAAGCGGTTCGTGCAGAATCCAGACGAGTCCCGGGCAACATTCACGGACAAATTCAAGAAGCAGTTGGTCGGTGCGCCATCCGAGACCTATCAACTCGCGGCAGAGCTCGTCTATGTCCAACTGTTGACCCCATTCAAGATGGGGGCAAAGGCCAAGTCACTCCTTGTCGACACAGTAAGAGCCTGGTCGTCGATCCAGGTCCCGTTTCCAGAAGACCTCCGGCGGGCATTCGATCGAGGCCTCGTCTCTGACCAGTCCTTCATGCAGCACCGGCCCTTCCACCTGTGGTATCTCATCGAGGTGCTTCGGAAGTGGAATTCGCTGCCCGCTGACGAGCGGACGCTGCTTCTGGGCGATCCGTGGGCGTTCAAGACGTTTGCATCTGGCGTAGAAGTGAAGGCATGCCAGCCGATGCGGGAAATTCTGTACTTTTTCGTGCATCCGGCGTCGTTTGAGGACATCACTTCGCGGAAGCACAAGCAGGCGATTTGCGAGACCTTTCGAAGTCGTGTGGCCAATCCGGCAGACGATGTGGATCGCTTGCTGCACCAGATTCGTGGCGTGCTGTCGGCCGAATATGGCGAAGGCTATAGCTACTACTCGCCGAGCATGCGGACGCTTTGGCAGGCAGATGCGCCGGACGAGCCCGACGTCGAACCTTGGACACAGTTCATGGTTTGGGCTCGGCGTTTCCGTGAGACGGCATCATTCGAGAAAGCCGAGATCGACTACAAGAGGCAGATCGCCGCGAAGATCAACGATGCCAAGGTGGCGCTCTTTGCAGGTGATCCGACATTCGGGGAACGACTGCGGAAGGCATTTGGACCGCCGAACAACCTCACTGCCTGGCAGACACACGATCGATTCCTGCGCTGGTGCAAAGAGCACCCCGAGGATGCCGCAGTGTCACTCAAGACGCTTTGGGGCGACGGAGAAGTGCGGGATCGGATTGCGCGCTTTCTCGAAGCAGTTCCTCGCGAGGCGGGCAAAGGGGCGGGCCTTCGGGCCGCGATTGCGGCGTTTCTTCTGATCGGATTGGATCCGATCAAGAACCCCATGTACCGAAAGAAGGCCTTCAAAGCGGCGTTTCGCCTCGCTGGCCACCCGCCGCTTCCGCCGAGCGCCTCAGCGGTCGAGCAATACACCTATGCAGTCGCCTTCCTGGACAAGATCGTCGATGCATCCAAGGAAGACGATCTGCCGATTGCGAGCCGCCTTGAGGCGCAGGGTACGGTTTGGGCGATCACGAAATGGAGCGCCCGACCGGCCGACTGGACGGAGGAAGAGTGGCGGGAATTGGAACAGTTCCGAAGCGGCGTCAAAGACGATACCGAGGGTGACGACGACCCAGTTGACGATGGCGACGAGCCGGCGGTCGGCACGATCGGCTCGCTGGCGGACAGGCTCCTTCTCGACGCCGCATTCCTCGAAGACGCGAAGACACTGCTCGAGGAGAAGCGACAGGTCGTCTTTTATGGCCCGCCCGGGACTGGCAAGACGTTCGTCGCGCAACAGCTCGCCGAGAATCTTGCTGGCTCCCCAGCTCGGGTGCGCCTTGTGCAGTTCCATCCCTCATACGCCTATGAAGACTTCATCGAGGGCTTCAGGCCTGCGGTCGTGAATGGTGCCCCTGGCTTTCGGCTAGTTGAGGGTCCACTCAAGGCTTTGGCCCGCGAAGCGATGGCCGAACCCAGCAAGCGATTTGTGTTGGTGATCGATGAACTCAACCGCGGAAACCTCGCGAAGGTCTTTGGCGAGTTGTACTTCCTGTTGGAGTATCGTGGCAAGGCCATGCGATTGCAGTACTCCGAGTCGGAGTTTTCCCTACCTGAGAACTTGTGGATCATCGGAACGATGAATTCGACCGATCGAACGATCTCACTGCTGGATTCGGCACTGCGTCGCCGGTTCTACTTCCTCGAGTTCTTCCCAGACCGATGGCCCGTTGAGGGCTTGCTCAGGCGATGGCTTGATCGCCACAGGCCAGAGATGGTGTGGGTTGCAGACATGGTTGATTTGGCCAATCGTGAGCTCAGCGATCGCCATCTGGCGATCGGACCCAGCCACTTCATGAAGGACAACCTCGACGCCGCTTGGGTGGACAAGATTTGGCGACATGCCGTGCTCCCCTACATTGAAGAGCACTTCTTTGGCGAGCCTGATCGCGTCCGTGACTTTGAGTTGGCTCGATTACGTGCCCGCCTTCAGATCGCTCAATAGGAGGCGGTCAGTTTGCGAAGCGTCACCCTTCGAGAATACCGGACGACCAGCGTTCCCGAGTTGACTCGGGACGAGGTCATGGCTCTCGCGCGGATCGTGCCCGATTTGCGAGTCGCGCCGTCGCCATCTGTTCCAGATGCTTTTGATGTGACGCCAGGATCCTGGATCGGAGCAGTGTGTCTACCCGGTGTTGAGATCCAGATACTCCCCAAAATCGAGCTTTCGCAGCTGATGTTCCTGGTGTCGTACGCCGTGGATCCAGCGTCGTGGCAAAGCAGCATTCAGGGATTCTCCCACGCGGAGTCCGTGTGTGAGGCCATTGCGCCGGCGTATGTGCGGATGGTTGCGGCGGCGACAAAGCGCGGTCTCCTGCACGGTTACCGAACCGAGGAGGACTCACTACTCACGGTTCGGGGGCAGATTCGATTTGGCGACCAATTGCGCAGGCACCTTGGCCTTGCCCCACCAGTCGAGGTGCGGTTCGACGAGTTCAGTGCGGACATCGTCGAGAATCAGATTCTCAAGGCTGCCTTGCGGGCCTTGTCTCGGATGCGACTGCGGTCTGGATTGGTCGCCAGAGCCTTGCACGAGGTATGGGTCGCCTTTGAGCCGGTAGCGACGGTGGAGTTTGATGGCGCGCGAGTGCCTGAGCCCACGTTCACGCGGCTCAATCGACACTATGAGCCGTCGGTTGCACTCGCCCGGCTGATCCTGAGAGGCTGCTCGTTCGACCTGGGCACGGGCAGGCCACCCGGAACCAGCTTTCTGCTGGACATGAACGAGGTGTTCGAGGCATTTCTTTACCGAGCACTGCTGGAGTCACTAGCCGTGCCTGCCGCTGTGTTCCGTCGAGGATCCAGCGGCCTCACACTCGACGAGGCGACCCGTGTACGGCTCGCTCCGGACTTGTCGTGGTGGCATGGGAACAACTGCGTGTTTGTTGGTGATGCCAAGTACAAGCGTCTTGATGGCGCCGACTTCAAGCATGCAGATCTCTACCAACTGCTCGCGTACGCAACCGCCGCGAATCTGGACCACGGTCTCTTGGTCTATGCGGCGGGAGAGTCGGATCCGGTTGCCCACAGGGTTCGATTCGCTGGGATTGAGCTCTTGGTGGCGTCGCTGGATCTGTCCGGAGAGCCCGCTCAGATTCTCGACGAGGTTGGTCGAATTGCGGATGGAGTTCGCAGCAATGTGCTCGGGAGATTGTCCGGCGAGTAGCTGTGAGGGGTGCCCTAGGCTTTATCCGTGGCCAAACGACCCGCTCCAACGTCGACTGAATGGCATGAGCGTCTGCGTGGCCTCGCCGAGCTGCTCCCTGTGTTCAGCGCTCCCGGCACAGATCCAGGTACCGCGATCAACGCGCTGAGTGAGGTGGCGTATCGCTTGGGATGGGTGCTGACGGACTTCGACTGGTCAGAGTGGGCGCACGGGCCGGAGTGCCAGATGCTCGTGAGAGATCCCGCCCAGGTCGCCTCAGCCGATCCACTGACATTGGCTCGCCTCCTCACGGCTCACCTTCGGCAGGACCGCTTCTGCGAGGGACATCTCTTGGCGGCGTTTGAGGATGGACACTTGACGGCCATTGTGCGTCGGGCAGAGGCGCTAGCCGGGTAGTTCAGGCTGAAATGTGGACCGGTTTGGGAGGCCCGTTTATTCGAGACCGCGAACCTGCCATTTGGGCCCATCCAGTCGTGTTCTCTGGTTCCGATCTTGCACTAACGGCCCCCGAAATCATCCCGAGTTCGAGACACCCATCCGATCGGAGTTCTGAGAAAGGCCTCGTAAAGAGGCCTTTTCTCGTTAACGGTCTGGGCCTTTCGCCCACCGCGCGTATCTCTCGGGAATC
>JAFLCM010000053.1:7359-9789 GCA_017303565.1 Planctomycetota bacterium | reverse complement strand
GCGCGTACCCCGCGCCGCCCGGCGCGAACACGCTGCCGCGCGAGACCATCAGCGTGCCCGACCGCTGGCGCATCGGCTGGCCGCGCTGGGACCGCTACAACCGCGCCGCGCCCAGCGATTCGATCCTGATGAACCAGTCGGGCGGCGACGGGCCCTACAACCTCGGGCACCCGCTGAACCCCTACGACCGCAACGTCCTCAAGGGCGACTACCCGATCTTCGGCGACGACTACTTCGTCAACCTCACGTTCGTCTCCGACACGTTCGTGAAGCACGGGAAACTCCCGGTGCCGTCGGGCAACTCCACGGCGGACGCCGGCGCGTTCGAGGCCTTCGGCTTCGGGCAGTTCACCGCGGTCAACCAGACGTTCCTGACCACCTTCGAGCTCTTCAAGGGCTACGCGGCGTTCCGCCCGGTGGACTGGCGCCTCAATGTCACCGGCGCGTACAACGTCAACTGGCTGCAACTGGACGAGAACAACGCCGTCAACATCAACCCGCGCCGCGACGACGAGCGGACCGACAAGCACTTCGCGCTCCAAACCGCGTTCTTCGAGTACCACCTGGGCGACGTCTCGCCGAGGTTCGATATCGCCGCCGTCCAGTTCGGGCGGCAGCTGTTCTCCTCGGACTTCCGCGGGTTTATCTACAACGACGTCGCCGACGGGGTCAGGCTGTTCGGCAACTACGACTCCAACCGCATCCAGTACAACCTCGCGTTCTTCAACCAGGTCGAAAAGGACACCAACTCGGGCCTGAACGAACTCGACTGGCGCGACCAGCAGGTCCTGATCGCCAATCTCTACGTGCAGGACTTCATCTGGAAGGGCTACACGGCGCAGTGGTCGTTCCACTGGAACAACGAGAACTCCGACGAGCGGTACGACGACAACGGCTTCCCCGTCCGCCCGGACCTGTTCGGCACCGCCGAGCCGCACTCGATCGACGCGTATTACCTCGGCTGGGCCGGCGACGGGCACATCGACCGCCTGAACCTGACGCACGCGTTCTACTACGTGCTGGGCAAGGACTCGAGCAACCCGCTGGCCGGGCGCTCGACGGACATCTCGGCGTTCATGGGCGCGGTGGAACTGTCGGTCGATTTCGACTGGCTCCGCCCCAAGGCGTCGTTCATGTACGCCTCGGGCGACAGCGACCCGACCGACGACACCGCCGGCGGCTTCGACGCCATCATCGACAACCCCGTGTTCGCGGGCGGGCCTTCCTCGTTCTACCAGTCCAACCCGCTGGGCCTCGCGGGCGTGCGCCTCACGAACCCGGGCACGTTCTTCAACCACCTGCGCTCAAGCAAGAGCGAGGGTCAATCGAACTTCGTCAACCCCGGCACCATCCTGGTCAACACCGGCGTCGACGCGGAGATCACCCCGAAACTCCGCGCGTCGCTCAACGCCAACTGGATCTGGTTCGCCGACACCGACACCGTCGAGTACGCGCTGAACCAGAACGGCGTCGACGCCTATGTCGGACGCGAGGTCAACCTGACCTTCCAGTACCGCCCCTGGCTGAACAACAACATCATCCTCACCGCCGGCGGCAGCCTGTTCTTCCCCGCCGAGGGCTTCGACGACATCTACGACAACGAGGAAACGCTGTACCAGGTGTTCGCGGGCGTCACGCTGACGTACTGAGGACCGGGCGAACGAGAACCGGGCAATAGAGAACCGGACAGACCGCATCGGGATCGGGGCTCGGCCCCGGCGGTGGGATTCAGGAACGGAACAACAACCATGCTGGCGACCCGTTACAAGATCGCGTTGGGATTGGTGGGTGTGGTCGGCGTGCTCGTCGCCTGCGAGCACGCGCACTACTGGCGGGACGCCGAGCCGTGGGACCGCGGGTTCCGCACCGAGATGACCGACCCCGCGAAGGCGAAGGTTGAACTTGCCTCGCGCATGGCCCCGCGCGCCGGCGAGAAGCCGCACGCCTCCAAGGCCGCCGCCCTCGAGGCCTCCGCCGGCTGCGTCCCCTGCCACACCGAGACCGAGCACTACAACGCCCACCCCGGCGATAACCCCGCCGTCTCCTGCGTCGACTGCCACGGCGGCGACGCATCGATCAAGACGACCCTCGACAAGCCCGGACGCCCCGGCAAGCCCGGCACGCAGATCACCGACGCCGCCTACCTCGAAGCGATGATGAAGGCCCACGTCCAGCCGCGGAACCCGCAGGCGTGGTACGGCTCCCCCACCATCAAGTACGGCGACCACCACGACGCCGGTCACGCCGAGGGCGGGCACGGCACGCTCCACGGCTCTCGCAACCCCGAGGCCACCGCCGCCCTGCTCAACTCCGAGTCGCCCGAGTTCATCCGCTTCATCAACCCCGGCGACCTGCGCGTCGCCGACTGGGCCTGCGGCAAGTGCCACGCCCAGGAAGTCGCCTTCGTCAACCACTCGATGATGGCCCACG
>JAFLCM010000053.1:0-7347 GCA_017303565.1 Planctomycetota bacterium | reverse complement strand
CAACAACGGCGGCATCCCCAACAAGATCCCCGCCTACGGCGAGTCCTACTCCGCCTTCGGCATCCCGCAGCGCCTGCAGGGCGTCGTTGAGGCCGATAGCACCGGCATCACCGCCGTCCGGCGTCCCAGCGAAGCCGAGATGCAGCGCGACGGCGTGATCGCCTACCTGCAGCCGCTGCCGGTGTGGGCAATAACCCAGCCCGGCAACCTGCTCCGCGTCTTCGAGCGCGGCACGAAACTGCCCGTTCCGGGCGGCGCCGTCCCCAACGAAGAGCCGAGCGCCATCGGCATCCCCAACCCCCTCGGCGAGTCCGGAAAGGCCGACAAGGGCCTGTCTCCCCGAGGCCTCGGCACCAAGATCCGCACCGACCCGGTGTTCCTGGGCCTGCAGAAGACCCGCCTGCTCGACCCCATCCTGCAGTTCCTCGGCACCAACGACCACCCGGGCGATTTCCGCTCCAGCGGCTGCACCGCCTGCCACTCGCCCTACGCCAACGACCGCAGCGTGCTGAACTCCGGCAAGGAACTCGCCGCGATGGGCAACCTGGGTTTTAGCCACAGCTCCGACCCCACCATCGCCAAGGACGAGCCCGGGCACCCGGTCAAGCACGTCCTGACCAACGCCATCCCCACCAGCCAGTGCATCGTGTGCCACGTCCACCCCGGCACGTCGTACGCCAACACCTACACCGGGTACATGTGGTGGGACCTCGAGTCCGACGCGGAGTCGATGTACCCGCGCACCACCGCCAAGCCCACCGACGAGCAGCGCTGGGAGAGCCTGCGCAAGAACCCCGACGACGCGGCCACCCGCGGCCTCTGGGGCAACCTGTACCCCTACGCCGTCAACCACAAGGGCGAGCCCGCCGGCAACGACTTCCTCGAGAAGACCGGCAGCCCCGAGTTCAACGCGAAGCTCACGCACAACCAGTTCGCCGACTTCCACGGCCACGGCTGGATGTTCCGCGCCATCCACAAGAAGGACCTCCGCGGCAACCTGCTCGACAAGGACGGCAACGTCATCAGCCACGACGACCCGGAGAAATGGAAGAAGGCCGTCCACCTCGCCGACATCCACCTCGAAGCCGGCATGCACTGCATCGACTGCCACTTCAAGCAGGACATGCACGGCAACGGCAAGCTCTACGGCGAGGTCCGCAACGCGGTGGAGATCCGTTGCCAGGACTGCCACGGCGACTACAACAGCAAGGCCACGCTCCGCACCAGCGGCCCCGCCGCCGCCCGGAACGACAAGGGCGAGGTGGTCGGCGCCGACCTTTCCAAGTCCCGCGTCTTCGGCAAGCGCCGCTTCGAGTGGCGGAAGGACGGCACGCTCATCCAGCGCTCCGCCGTCGACCCCGACGTGTCGTGGGTCGTCGTGCAGACCATCGACACGGTGAACCCCGACAGCGCCTGGGCCAAGGCCAACCCCGACGCGGCCCAGAAGTCCCGCTACGCCAAGACCGTCTACCGCGATTCCTCCTCGGGCCAGATCCGCTGGGGCGACACTCCGAAGGAAGACGGCCCCATGGGCGAGGGCAAGCTCGCCCACTCGATGGACAAGGTCGAGTGCTTCACCTGCCACACCTCGTGGATGACCTCGTGCGCCGGCTGCCACCTGCCCATGCTCGCCAACGAGCGGACGCCGATGCTGCACAACGAGAACAAGTACACCCGCAACTACACGCGGTACAACTTCCAGGTCCTTCGCGACGACACGTACCAGCTCGGGCGTGACTCGACGGTCAAAGGCGCCAAGATCGTGCCCGTGCGGTCGTCGTCCGCCGTCATCGTCTCCAGCCAGAACCTGCTCCGCGAGTGGATCTACTCGCAGCAGCAGACCATCTCCGCCGAGGGCTACTCGGGCCAGGCGTTCAACCCGCACTTCCCCCACGCCACCGGCGGGCGCGGCACCACCAGGATGTGCACCGACTGCCACGCCTCGCGCGACGGCGACAACAACGCCTGGATGGCCCAGCTGCTGCTCCAGGGCACCAACATGGTCAACTTCCTCGGGCGCTTCGTCTACGTCGCCCAGGGCCCGGCGGGCTTCGAGGGCATCGTCGCCACCGAGCACGAGGAGCCGCAGACCGTCTACGGCTCGCACTTCCAGTCCATGGCATGGCCCGACGAGTACAAGAAGTTCGTCGAAGAAGACAAGCGCGAACTGAAACTCGCCTACCACCACGACGGCAAGGGCGCCCTCGGCTGGTTCAACGGCGCCGAGATCCTCGACGTCCAGCTCCGCGGCGAGTACCTCTACGCCGCCCGCGGCAAGGCCGGCTTCTACGTCTTCGATGTGCAGGCCATCGACCACAAGGGCTTCTCCGAGCGCATGGTCACCGCCCCGGTCTCTCCGCTGGGCCAGCGCCTGGGCTTCGACACCGAGAACTGCGTCGCCATCGCCAGCCCCACCACCCTCGGCGTCGACCCCGCCCGCACCCGTCTCTCGTCCGACCCGTCGAAGCCCCGCGCCATCGGCCTCGATGAGCCGCAGCCCTGGCACGTCAACCAGGAGCAGCGCATCCACCCCTCCTACGCCTACCTCTACATCGCCGACAGCGTCGAGGGCCTCATCACCACCTTCGCAGGCACGCTGCTCGACGGCGACCCCACCAACAACTTCCTCGAACGCACCGCTTTCAAGGACGGCAAGACCGCCTTCAACCCCGACGGCGTGCTGACCGGCATGACCCACCTGTACGTCGCGGGCACCCACGTCTACGCCACCAGCCCACGCGGCTTGGTGGTCATCGACATCGACGACCCCACCGACCCGAAGCTCGTCGGCGTCTTCGGCTCGGGCGACCTCAAGAACCCCGCCTGCGTGCAGGTGCAGTTCCGTTACGCCTTCGTCACCGATGAATCGGGCCTCAAGACCTTCGACATCACCGACCCGAAGAACCCGCGCCTCGCCGCCTCGCTCGACCTGCCGGGCGAGAAGCACCGCCTCTACGTCGCCCGCACCTACGCCTACGTCGCCTGCGGTTCGGCGGGCCTGGCCGTCGTCGACGTCACCGCCCCCGAGCGTCCCAGCGTCTACAGCCAGTTCACTGCCGACGGCGCCCTCAAGGACACCCGCGACGTGAAGGTCGGGATGACCAACGCCTCGATGTACGCCTACGTCGCCGACGGCAAGGCGGGCTTCAAGGTGCTGCAACTGATGGGCCCGAACACCACCGCCCAGTTCCGCGGCTTCATCCCGCCGGTGAACCCGACTCTCATCGCCTGGCGCGACACCCACGGCCCGGCCCTGGTGGTCAGCAAGGGCCTCGACCGCGACCGCGCTGTCGATGAGTCGGGCAACCAGACCAGCGTCTTCGGCCGCCTCGGCGCCCGCCCCCTGAACCTCGCCGAGCAGCAAAAGATGTACCTCCACAACGGCCAGCCCTGGACCGTCACCAACACCCCCGACACCCAGCCCGAGGCCTACACCCTCAAGCCCGAGGCGGCGAAGGAAGAAAAGCCCGCGGAAGCGCCGCGGCGGAGGCGGTGAGCGGTCGCCACTGACCGCGGAGTGAACCCCTCCGCGGCGATCACGCAAGCGACGCCGCGAGCGATCGGATTGAGGGCACGCCGTCGTGGTGAGCCTCAAAGGCGATCTCGGGTGTGATCGCGCCGTGACGGGCCAGCCACTCCACGAACCCTTGTCGGCAGCGGCCGCAAGGCGAATGCTCGTAGCCCCACAGGGCGAGGGGCGCCGCGAATCGTTTGGATCGGCGCTCCACGAGGCCGAGAAGGCCAAGGACGATCTCGTGGGTCTCCTCGTTCGTTCGCTGATCACTAGCACGCAGTTTCTCGAGGATCACATCGACGTCTTCAGGCGCAAGGCTCTCGCGGAGCATCTCGAGGGTGTCGCGTTCGACCTCGCCAGCGGCGAGCAGAAGCCGAGCGAGCGCCGGCACTCGGGGACCAGACTGCCTTGAGAACACCCGCCGCGAGGCCGCACTGATCGCGGGGTCTCGGTGGCGGCAGCGGGATTGGAGCGCGCGGATCGAGGCGGCGAACGGCCGAAACGCCGGTGCGTTCTCACCGACAACCAGCGCGTTCGCGAGCAACCATGCCTCGCCCGCGTGCTCACAGACGAGGAACTTCTCAGATACCGCGTGCCACTGCTCTTCGTCCGACGCCCGAGCCCATCGACGCACGTCGGTCCAAAGGTCTACCCCGCGCTCGCCGCCAACCGCACGCTCAAGCAGACCGTCAAGGCCCTGGGGTTGCGCGGGTGGCGGCCCGCATACATTTCGCTCGGCATCGAGCGCGCCGAGGAACGCGGCGATCTCCGCGTCGCGGTCGGCCAGTGCTCGCAGTCGCGACTCCGCCCCCGCCTCGCCGGCTTCTTCACACGAGGAAATCCAAGCGCCCAGCCTCCACGCGGAGTCGGCGCTGATGCAGCCGCCGGCGCGCCGGGCGACCCGCACAAGCCCGTCGAAGCCATCCAGTTCGATAATGCTGAAGCCGCCGATGCCAGCTCCTTGCGCGACCTGCGACTCAAAGAGGCGGTCGATCGCCTCTCGGGCGTCAGCGTGACCGCGCTTCGCCCACGCGAAGAGCACGCCGTCGATGTGCGCGAGATCACCGCCGGAATCTCCGGATTGGGCCGCGTTGATCGCCGCCCTCCGAACCTCCTCCGGACTGCCGCTCGCCTCGGCGAGATCGACGATGTAGGAGGGATCGATCTCGTCGAGATCGAAGCCGATGCCCCTCGTGGACACTTCGATGAGCACCGAGGTGTATTCGGAGGCATCGAACCGGCGCAGCCAATGCCAGCACCGTCCGAGGCCGCGCTGGGCGGCGGATCGGAACTCGTCGATCGTCGGCCTAGCCGCCAGCCAATCCGGCTCGGGCGGACGCGAAACTCCTGCTGTCATGTTGACGGGCTTTCTTTGAGTTCGGGGCGCAAGGTTCGCTCTCGGAATGGAGCGAACGCGCGTCGCGGGTGCGGCTCTTGTTGGCCCGATCGCGCATCATCCCGGCGCGAAAGCCCGAGAGAGGATGCCGCGGACAGGTCAACCGATTCCACGGCCGGAACCGCCCGTCAAGGGGCCGGCCACACCTGTCAGTATGCGATGCGAAACGGCGCCGTCAACCCGAAACGTTTGACCGGCACGCCAACAACGAAAAACCCCGCGAGCAACTCGCGGGGCTTCGGGTTTGATTGACCTTCCCGCCCATCACGGGGCGGCTGAACTCACGCCTTCTTCTCGAACTCCTTGCGGAGCTTCGCGGCGAAGGCGGTGCGTTTGTCGGCGGTGCGGCGACGGGTCGAGAGGTTGCCGCCGATCTCGGGGCCTTCCTCGGAGCCGACGAACTGGATGACGCACAGTTCGCCCGCGTCGCCGATGCGGCGGCGGCCGAGCTTGACGATGCGGGTGTACCCGCCGGCGCGCTCCTTGAAGCGGGGCGCGACGTTGTCGAAGATGTGCTTGACCAGGCGCGGGGCCTTGCGGACCGCGCCGTAGCGGTCACGCTCGACGGTCGAGGTCTCGGGGACGTCGAAGAACGCGCCGGCGCGGTCGCGGAGCTTCTGGACCTGCTCCTTCTCGGCGTCGGTGGCGCTCTTGTGCAGGTACATCCAGGAGAACGCCTTCTTGTTGCCGCCGAGCTTGGAGGCGATCAGGCGGCGCGAGGCCACCCGACGCTCGGGGCGGTCGATGGAGTTCTTGGCGATCGTGATGATCTTCTCGACCATCGGCTGGACCGCCTTGGCGCGGGGGACGGTGGTCACGATCTGGCCGTGCTCGAACAGCCCCGACGCGATGTTGCGCAGGGTGCTCAGGCGGTGGGCGGTCGTGCGACCGAGTTTGTACGAGGCTTTGCGGTGACGCATGGCGAATCTCCGGCGGTCAGAAGGGGCTCTTGCCGGGCCCCGTGGGTTCGATCAGTCAGTCCGGGCGGGCCTCAGGCGCCGACGCCCTCGGGCAGCGGCATGCCCAGGTTCAGGCCCATGTCCTGCAGCTTGCGCTTCACCTCGCGGAGCGAGGTCTTGCCGAACGAGCGGACCTTCAGCAGGTCGTTCTCGGTCTTGGACACCAGCTGGGCGACGGTCGCGATCTTGGCGGACTCGAGGCAGTTGCTGGCGCGGACGCTCAGTTCGAGCTCCGTCACCGGCATGTTGAGCTTCTTGATGAGCTCGTCGTCGACGCTCGCGGCGGCGGCGGCCTCATCGCTCACGCGCTCCGAGCCGGCCTCGAAGTACTGCACGAACGCGTTGAGGTGCTTCCGCAGGATCTTGGTCGCCTCGACGATCGCCATCTCGGGCTCGGTGGTGCCGTTGGTCCACACCTCGAGGATGAGCTTGTCGTAGTCGGTCTTCTGGCCGACGCGGGTCTCCTCGACCTTGTAGCGGACGCGCTGCACGGGGGAGTAGATCGCGTCGACGGGGATGACCCCGATCTCCTGCTCCTCGGTGTTGTTCTTGTACTGCTCGCTGGCGGGCACGTAGCCACGGCCCTTGCCGACGGTCAGCTCCATCTCGAAGTCAACCGGCTCGGTCAGCGTGCAGATGACCAGTTCCTTGTTCATCACGGTGATCGAGGTGTCGGCCTCGATCAGGTCGGCGGTCACCTCGCCCGGGCCGGTGGCGGCGAGGCGCATGGTGCGCTCCTCGTCGCCCTCCATCTTCACGACCAGGTTCTTGACGTTCAGGATGATGTCGGTCACATCCTCCATCACGCCCTTGAGGCTGGTGAACTCGTGGGCGGCGCCCTTGATCTTCACGCTCTTGACCGCCGCGCCCTCGAGGCTCGAGAGCAGCACGCGGCGCAGCGAGTTGCCGATCGTCGTGCCGAAGCCGCGCTCGAACGGTTCGATCACGAAACGACCGTACTCGTCGTTGTTGAAGGCCTGATCGGGTTGGACCTTGTTGGGCAGTTCAAGCCCGCGCCAGCGCACTCGCATCGTGGTTCACTCCGTCATGATCCGGCAGGGTTCGCGGGGCCGGGCCGGCGAACGCCGGGGGCCGAACGAGCCGACGCCGGGAGACTCACGCGTCTGGTTCGCCGCTGCCGGGCGGCGGGTGACGCTTCTTGTCTCGCGGCGCCCCGGGGCGTCCCGGGGTGGAAAACAAACGAGGCTCGATATCAAACGAGGCTCGATATCAAACGAGACTCGATATCAAACGATCCAGCAGCGGGGAGGCCGGTGGACCGGGGAGCGGCCGGGTCCGCGCCGACCGGTGAGGGTCGTGGCGGGCCGTCCGTCCGGGGTGTGTCGTTCGCCGATCAGACGCGGCGGCGCTTGCGGGGACGGCACCCGTTGTGGGGCACCGGCGTCACGTCGCGAATCAGGTTGATCTTGAGGCCCACGGCGTTCAGCGCGCGCAGCGCCGACTCACGGCCCGAGCCC
>JAFLCM010000052.1 GCA_017303565.1 Planctomycetota bacterium | reverse complement strand
GTCACGACGATCTTGTCGCCCTCGACCTTGGCGGCGGTGCCGCCGGGGAGGGTGAACTCGAGGTGGCCCTTGGGCCCCTCGATCTTCACGTTCTGCTGGGCCACCGCCACCTTGACCTTCGGGAGGATGGCGACGGGCATTTTGCCGATGCGGGACATAAGCGGGAGACCCGGGGTTACCAGATGGAGCAGATCAGTTCGCCGCCGAGGTTGCGCTTGCGCGCCTCGCGGTCGGTGACGACGCCGGCGGAGGTGGAGAGCACCACGACGCCGAGGCCGCCGCGGACCTTGGGGATCTCGGTGGAAGCGGAGTAGACGCGGCGTCCGGGGGAGCTGAGGCGGCGGAGGCCCTCGATGACGCCCTTGCGGCCGGTGTACTTCAGCTTGAGCCGGAGGTTCTTCTTCGCCGGGCCGCCCTCGACGGCCACCTCGGCGACGTAGCCTTCCCGCTTGAACACCTGGGCGATGTTCTCCTTGAGGCGGGAGTGGGGGACCAGCACCTCGGGATGCAGCGCCTGGGAGGCGTTCCGGATGCGGCAGAGAAAGTCGGAAATGGGGTCGCTCAACATACGCTTACCAGCTGGCTTTGGTGACGCCGGGGATCAGTCCCGCCAGAGCCATCTCGCGGAACGTGATGCGGGAAACCCCGAACTTGCGGATGAACCCGCGCCGGCGCCCGCTGACCTTGCAGCGGTTGGTCAGTCGCACCGGGGAGGCGTCCTTGGGGAGCTTGGACAGCCCCTCCCAGTCGCCCTTGGCCTTCAATTCGGCCCGCTTCGCGGCGTACTTCGCCACCGCGGCCCGCTTGCGCTTGTCGCGCTCCTTCCAAGATTTCTTCGACATAGGCTTTCGTCGTCGTCCGGGTTGATCGGCGTGGTTCAGCGCTCGGCGAAGGGCATGCCCATCCGCTTCAGGAGGTCCCGGGCGTCGTCGTCGGACGCCGCGGAGGTGACGATGGTGATGTCCATGCCCTGGTGGCGCTTGATCTTGTCCAGGTCGATCTCGGGGAAGATGGTCTGGTCGGCGATGCCCAGGGTGTAGTTGCCGCGGCCGTCGAAGTGACGGGGGCTGAGGCCGCGGAAGTCGCGGATGCGGGGGAGCGCGGTGGCGACGAGGCGGTCGAAGAACTCGTACATCCGGTCCCGGCGCAGCGTGACGCGGCAGCCGACCGACTGGCCCTTGCGCAGCTTGAAGTTGGCGACGCTCTTCTTGGCCTTGTTGATCACCGGCTTCTGTCCGGTGATGGCCGTGAGGTCCTTGGCGGCGTCATCGACGGCGACCTTCTCCAGGGAGGAGTTGACGCCCATGTTGATGACGATTTTCTCCATCCGGGGGATCTGGTGGACGTTCTGGTAGCGTCCGCTGGAGAGGAGCGAGGGCTGCACCTCGCTGACGTACTTCTGGTAGAGACGGGACTTCATGGTGGGAGTCGGGGCTCGGGGGCGGCTCAGGACTTCGCGGCGGCACCCCGCCGGCCGGCCCGTTCGTCGTAGCGTCCGGCGGCCATGACTTTGGAGAGGTGCAGCGAGCCTTCGCGCTCGACGATCGACCCCTGGGGGCGCTGCTGGGTCCGGCGGGTGTGACGCTTGACCATGCGGACGCCCTCGACGACCACGCGCTGGCTTTCGGCCAGGATGGCGAGGACCTTGCCGCGCTTGCCCTTCTCGGAGCCGGCGATGACGACGACTTCGTCGCCCTTCTTGACGTGAAATCGGGATGCCATGGTTAGACGACCTCCGGCGCGAGCGAGATGATCTTCATGAACTTCTTGTCGCGCAGTTCGCGGGCGACCGGGCCGAAGATGCGGGTGCCGCGCGGGTTGTTTTCCTTGTCGATGATCACCACCGCGTTGGAGTCGAAGCGAAGGTAGGACCCGTCGCTGCGGCGGATGGCGCGGCGGGAACGGACGACCACGGCGTTCACCACCTCGCTTTTCTTCACGGTGCCGTCCGGGGCGGCCTCCTTGATGTGCACCTTGATCACGTCGCCGACGTGGGCGTAGCGCTGGTTCCGGCCGAGCACGCCGATGCAGGCGGCCCGGCGGGCCCCGGTGTTGTCGGCGACGTCAAAGATGGAGCGTACCTGGAACATGATGGCGTTGCGTTAGCTCACCGGAGCCGCGGGGATGCTCTGTTCGCGCGTCTTCTGGACGACCTCGACGAGGGTCCAGCGCTTGAGCTTCGACAGCGGCCGCGTTTCGCGGATGCGCACGGTATCGCCCACCCCGGCCTGTTCGGCCTCGTCGTGGGCGTAGTGCTTGCTGTAGCGGGTGATGATCTTCTTGAAGCGCGGGTGGGCGACGCGGCGCTCGACGCGGACGACGATCGTCTTGGTCATCTTGTCGGAGATGACCTCGCCGACGCGCTCCTTGCAGAGGCGCGGGGTCTCGGAGGGTTGGGTCATACGGCGGCGGATTGGGAGTGACGGCGCTGGGTGAGGGCGGTCTCGACGCGGGCGAGATCGCGGCGCAGCGTGCGGAGGCGCGCGGTCTTTTCGAGCTGGGCGCTGGCCTTCTGCAGCTTCAGGTTGAACAGCTCGCGGCGCAGGTCGTTGCCCCGTGCGGTCAACTCCTGGGCGGTGAGATCTTTCAGTTCCGAGAACTTCATGGCGGGGGCGTGGTGCGGTTCAGGCGAGGTGGTGCCGGGACACGAACCGGGTGCGGATGGGCAGCTTGTTGGCGGCGAGCCGCATCGCCTCGCGGGCGAGGGCCTCGGGGATGCCGTCCACCTCGAACAGGATGGTCGCCGGCTTGATCACCGCGACCCACGACTCGACGCCGCCCTTGCCGGTGCCCATTCGCACCTCGAGCGGCTTCTTGGTGAACGACTTGTCGGGGAAGATGCGGATCCACATCTTGCCGCGGCGCTTCATGTGGCGCGCGATCGCGACGCGGGCCGCCTCGATCTGCTTGGTGTCCATCCAGCAGCGCTCGAGCGCCTGGAGGCCGTATTCACCGAAGGCGACCGCGTTGCAGCGTGTCGCGTCACCGGCCCGGCAGCCGCGCTGCATCTTCCGGTACTTCACCCGTGCGGGCATCATCGCCATAAAATCAGGATCTCCTGGGGCTCGGGTTGGGGTGGATCAGGCGCGGACGGGGGCGGCGGGAGCCGGGGACCCGGTCGGCGGGCGCTGCTTCTCCGGCTTGCGTTCGCCGCGGCAGACCCAGCACTTGACGCCGAGCTTGCCGTAGACGGTCTTCGCCTCGGCGAAGCCGTAGTCGATGTTCGCGCGGAGGGTGTGGAGCGGCACGCGACCCTGGTGGTAGGTCTCCACGCGGGCGAGTTCCGCGCCGCCGAGCCGGCCGGCGCAGCGGATCTTGATGCCCTCGGCGCCCATGTCCATGGCCAGCTGGATGGCCTTCTTCATGGCGCGGCGGAAGGAGATGCGGCGCTCGAGCTGGAGGGCGACGTTCTCAGCGACGAGCTGGGCGTCGATCTCGGGCTGCTTGACCTCCTGGATCTCGACGTAGACCTCCTTGCCGGTGAGCTTGCTGAGGTCTTCCTTGATCTTCTCGATCTCGGCGCCCTTGCGGCCGATGACCACGCCCGGGCGGGCGGTGAAGATGGTGATGCGGCAGCGGCTGGCGGCGCGCTCGATGGCGATGCGCGGCACCGAGGCGCCGTCGAGACGGCGCTTGAGCAGCCGGCGGATGTCGGCGTCCTCGACGAGGAGCTTGCCGAACTCCTTCTTGCCGGCGAACCACTTCGACTGCCAGTCCTTCGTGACGGCGACCCGCAGGCCGACCGGATTGGTTTTCTGACCCATACGCAGGTTATTCGTCGCTCAGAACGATGGTGACGTGGCAGCTCCGCTTGAGGATCGGACCGGCCGAGCCACGGGCCTTGGGGATGAAGCGCTTGATGGTGCGGGCCGTGCCGGCCAGCGCCGCCTTCACCCTCAGGCTTTCCGCCTTGAGGCTGTTGTTGTTTTCCGCGTTGGCGATGGCGGATTTGAGGGTCTTGTGGACCCAGAACGCGGACTTCCGGGGGACCGCCTCCAGGATGGCCTGGGCCTGGAGGGCGTTGAGCCCCTGGATCTGGCGGGTGACCTCGCGCATCTTCTGCGCGGACATCCGGATATTGCGGGTGACGGCTCGGACTTCCATGGCTACTTGGCCTCCGCCTTGGCGGTGTGGGCGCCGTGCTTCTTGAAGGTGCGGGTGAGCGAGAACTCGCCGAGCCGGTGCCCGACCATGTTCTCCGTGACGAAGACCGCGTTGAAGATCTTGCCGTTGTGCACCTGGACCGTGTGGCCCACGAACTCCGGCGTGATCATCGAGCGGCGCGACCAGGTTTTGATCGGCTTCTTCTGACCGGCCACGTTCATTTTGCGCACCTTCTCGAGCAGGTGGAGATCCACGAACGGGCCCTTGCGAATTGAGCGTCCCATGACCGGAGAGTGTGTTGGCTGTTACTTCAACTTGGGCGGACGACCATCCCGGCGGACCACGATGAAGCGGTCGGACGGCTTGGTCTTCTTCCGCGTCTTGAAACCCTTGGCGAGGATGCCCCACGGGGAGGTCACCTGCTGCCATCCGCCGCCGCCCTTGGACTTGCCCTGACCGCCGCCGTTGGGGTGGTCGATCGGGTTCCGGGCCATGCCGCGGGTGATGGGGCGCTTGCCGATCCAGCGCGAGCGACCGGCCTTGCCGAGGAGGATGTTCTCGTGCTCGAGATTGCCCACCTGGCCGATGGTGGCCATGCACGACTCGTTCACCCGGCGGATTTCGCCGGAGGGGAGTCGGAGCTGGGCGAAGCCGTCATCGCGCGACATGAGGGTCGCGGCCCCGCCGGCGGAGCGGACGATCTGCGCGCCGCGGCCCGGCTGGAGTTCGACGGCGTGGACGGCCATGCCGACCGGGACGTTGCGGAGGGGGAGGCAGTTCCCGACCTCGGGGGCGGCGTCGGCGCCGTTGCGCACCTTCTGCCCGACCTTGAGTCCGTTGGGCGCGAGGATGTAGCGCTTCTCGCCGTCGGTGTACTGGATGAGCGCGATGCGGGCCGAGCGGCACGGATCGTACTCGATGCCGACCACCTGGGCGTCCATGCCGAGCTTGCGGCGCTTGAAGTCGACGAGGCGGATCTTCTGCTTGTGGCCGCCGCCGATGCCGCGGGCGGTGACACGCCCGTAGACGTTGCGCCCGCCGGTCTTCTTCCGGGTGACGACCAGGGACTTCTCGGGCTTCGACTTGGTGATCTCCGCGAAGGAGGCCACCGTGTAGAAGCGGCGGGAAGGGGTGAGGGGTCTGTAAGTCTTGACCGGCATAGGATCAGGTCAGCTGGATTTTGTCGCCCTCCTTGAGGGTCACGATGGCCTTCTTCCAGTTCGGATCGCGCCCGGCGGCGGCGGTGTGCTGGCGACGGAGCTTCCCGCTGACGTTCTGGGTGTTCACCTTCAGCACCTTCACCTGGAAGAGCTGTTCGACGGCCTGCCGGATCTGCACCTTGGAGGCGCGGCGGTCGGCGACGATGGTGTACTGGTTGAACTTGGCGGAGAGGGTGGTGCCCTTCTCCGTCAGGCGCACGGTCTTGACGACGTCGTAAATGGTCATGCGGCCTCCTTCTTCGCGGCGAGGCGGGCTTCCAGCTTCTGGAACGCCTCCTCGGTGAACACGAGCTTGTCCGGCCAGAGCACCTGGTAGGTGCTGAGGTCCTCGCCGCTGGTGAGGCGGACATCCGGCACGTTGCCGGAGGCGAGCTTCAGGTTGCGATCGGCGCCCGAGACGATGAGGACGGAGCCGCCGAGGACCCCGAGCGGGGTGAGGGCGGCGACGAACTCCTTGGTCTTGGGGGAGGCGAGCTTGAGCTCCTTGAGCACGATCACATCGCCGGCCTTGAGCCGTTCGCTGATGGCCTTGGACGCGGGCGTTGATCTTGATGCTGAAGTCGCGCGGGCGGGGGCCGAAGACCACGCCGCCACCGGGCCAGAGCGGGGACTGGAAGGAGCCGGCGCGGGCGCGGCCGGTGCCCTTCTGGCGCCACGGCTTCTTGTTGGTGCCGGTGACCTCGCCCACCGTCTTGGCGGAGCGGGTGCCCTGGCGGCGGGCGGCGAGGTGGGCCACGACGGTGTCCTTGACCGCCTGGGTGCCGCGGGCGTTCTCGATGACCTCGAAGGCCACCGCCCGTTCTCCCACCTTGTTTCCCTGCAGATCGGAAATCTGGATGTTCACGTGGTCTCTCCGGTTTACTTCTTGGCCGCGACCTTGGGCCGCTTCTTGGACTCGCGGATGATCACGAACTCGCCCGCGGCGCCGGGGATGGCACCCCGGACGAGGAGCAACTGATCCTCGGGGAGGACCTTGACCACCAGGAGGTTCTGGGTGGTGCGGCGCACCTGGCCCATGTGACCGGGCATGCGCATGCCGCGCATGACCGTACCGGGGAAGAGGCGCTGGCCGATGGCGCCGGAGCGGCGGTGCCAACCCTTGGCGCCGTGGGTCATGTCGCCGCCGCGGAAGCCGTGGCGCTTGACCACGCCCTCGAAGCCGCGGCCCTTGGTGACCCCGATGGCGTCGACGTAATCGCCCTCGGCGAAGATCTCGACCCCGACCTTGTCGCCCGGCTTCACGTCGAGGGTGAAGTCGCGGAACTCGCGGAGGCGGCGGAGGGCCGGGACCTTGGCGGCGGTGAGGTGGCCGAGGACCGGCTTGGTCAGGCGGCCTTCCTTCTGTTCGCCGAAGCCGAGTTGGACCGCCTCGTAGCCATCCGTCGCGGTGGTCTTCTTCTGGACCACGTAGTTGGGGCCGGCGAGCACGACCGTGACGGGGACGGCGCGACCGCTCGGATCGTACACGCGGGTCTGGCCCAGCTTTTTGCCGATGAGACCGATCATGGTGCTAGATCTTGATGGTGATATCGACGCCGGCCGGGAGGTTGAGCTTCTTCAGCTCGTCCACCGTCTTGGCCGTCGGCCCGATGATGTCGAGGAGGCGCTTGTGGGTGCGCATCTCGAACGTCTCCTGGGACTTCTTGTCGACGTGGGGTGAGCGCCCGACGGTGAAGCGCTCGATCTTGGTGGGGAGCGGGATCGGTCCGGCGACCCGGGCGCCCGAACGCTTCACCGTCTCGACGATGTCCGCGACGGACTGGTCGATGATCCGGTGATCGAAGGCCTTCAGGCGGATGCGAATGCGTTGTCCAGACATGATAAACCCTCCGTGTCAGCTCCGGGCGGCCGGCTTGCTCTTGGCCGATTCCAGGATCGTCGCGGCGACGCTCGCCGGGACGGGTTCGAAATGGGATGGCTCCATGGAGTACGCGGCACGCCCCTTGGAGAGCGACCGGACCGCGGTGGCGTATCCGAACATTTCGGCCAGCGGGACATCTGCCCGCAGAATGGTGGCATCGCTCTTGTTCTCGATGGCGATGATCTTGCCGCGGCGGCGGTTGAGGTCGCCCATGATGTCGCCCTGGTACTCATCGGGCGTGGTCACCTCGACCTTCATGATCGGTTCGAGGATGATGCCGTGGGCGGCGCGGACGGCCTCCTTCAAGGCGAAGATGCCGGCCATCTTGAAGGCGAGTTCCGACGAGTCGACCTCGTGGAAGCTTCCGTAGACGATCGAGATCTTGACGTCGACGAGGGTGTAGCCGGCGACGACGCCGCCCTTGACCGCCTCCTCGATGCCGTCGATGACCGCCGGGATGTACTCCTTCGGGATGATGCCGCCGACGATGTTGTTCTCGATGACGACGCCCTTGCCGCGTTCGTTCGGCTCGATGTCGATCTCGGCGTGTCCGTACTGGCCGCGGCCGCCGCTCTGGCGGATGAACTTGCCGACCCCGTGCGCCTTGGAGGTGATGGTCTCCCGGTAGGCGATCTGGGGTGCGCCCGCGCTGGCCTCGACCTTGAACTCGCGGAGGAGACGGTCGCGGATGATCTCGAGGTGGAGCTCACCCATCCCGGCGATGATGAGCTGGCCGGTCTCCTCGTTGGTGAAGCAGCGGAAGGTCGGATCCTCCTCGGCGAGGCGCTGGAGGCCGGTGGACATCTTGTCGCGGTCCGACTTGCTCTTCGGCTCGACGGCCATCGAGATGACCGGCTCGGGGAAGGTCGGGGGTTCGAGGAGGATTTCGGCCTCCTCGTCGCAGAGGGTGTCGCCCGTGGTGATGTTGCGGAGGCCGACGAGGGCGGCGATGTCGCCCGAGTACACGCTCTCGACGTCGAGGCGCTTGTCGGCCTGGATCATCATGACCCGGGAGACGCGCTCGCGCTTGCGCGTGCGGGGATTGTAGATCGTGTCGCCCTTGCTCAGGCGGCCGCGGTAGACGCGGAAGAAGACCAGCTTGCCGACGAACGGATCGGTCCAGAGCTTGAACGCCAGGGAGCAGAACTTGCCGTTGTCATCCGGCAGCACCTCGGACTTCTCGCCTTCGACACCCGGGATGTCGCCGGAGACCGGGAACGCCTCGAGCGGCGAGGGCAGGTAGTCGATGACGGCGTCGACGAGGGGCTGGACGCCCTTCTTCTTGAACGCCGAGCCGCCGAGGACGGGAACGAACTCGATCTTGCAGGTGAGGCGGCGGATGGCGGCCTTGAGTTCGGGGACCGGGATCGGCTGCTCGTTGAGGACGTACTCGGCGATCTGGTCGTCGCGATCGGCGACCGCGTTGACGAGTTCCTGGTAGGCCTGGTCACGGGCGGCCTGCAGTTCCGCGGGGACGTCGGTGACGGAGTAGCGGAGGCCGACCTCGTCGGTTTCGTCGTAGATGACCGCCTTGTTGGAGATCAGGTCGATGACCCCGCGGAGGGCGTCCTCGCGGCCGATGGGGAGGACGACGGGGTAGGCCGGGGCGCCGAGCTTCTTCCGCATCTCGGCCACCGCGTTCTCGAAGTTGGCCCCGATGCGGTCCATCTTGTTGACGAACGCGATGCGGGGGACGCGGTACTTGGTGGCCTGGCGCCAGACGGTTTCGGACTGGGGCTGGACGCCGGCGACGCCGCAGAAGACGGCGACCGCGCCATCGAGGACGCGCATGGAGCGTTCGACTTCGGCGGTGAAGTCGACGTGGCCGGGCGTGTCGATGATGTTGATGCGGTGGGGGACCCCGGTGTAGCTCTTGGCGCAGCCGTCCTCCTTCTGGGTCCAGTAGCAGGTGGTGGCGGCGGAGGTGATGGTGATGCCACGCTCGCGTTCCTGCTCCATCCAGTCGGTGACGGTGTTGCCGTCATCGACGTCGCCCATCTTGTGGATCAGGCCGGTGTAGAAGAGGATGCGCTCGGTGGTGGTCGTCTTCCCCGCATCGATGTGGGCCGCAATGCCAATATTGCGCGTGCGCTCGAGCGCGAACTGCCGGTCGGGCGAGTTCAGCGCTTTGGTGTCCTTGGCTTCGGCTGTCATCGAAGTCGTACGAATTGGGAGACGGAGGGGCCTCGGGGGAGAAAGAACGGTGGGGATTACCAGCGGAAGTGGGCGAAGGCCTTGTTGGCCTGGGCCATCTTGTGCACTTCGTCGCGCTTGCGGATGGCGTTACCCTGACCCTGGTACGCGTCCATGATCTCGGTCGCCAGGGCATCCTGCAGGGGCACGCCTTTGCGGTTGTCGGCGAAGTCCACGATCCAACGGACGGCGAGGGAGGCCTGGCGGTCGGGGGCGACTTCGAGCGGCACCTGGTAGGTGGCGCCGCCGACGCGGCGGGCCTTGACCTCGAGGCGGGGCTTGGCGTTGTCGACCGCGCGCTGGAGGATATCGAGGGGATTCGACGCCGGATTCTTTTCGATGATCCGGTCGAAGGCGCCGTAAACCAGTCGCTGGGCGAGGCTCTTCTTGCCCCGCTCCATCACGGTGTTCACCAGGCGG
>JAFLCM010000051.1 GCA_017303565.1 Planctomycetota bacterium | reverse complement strand
TGGAGGCGGCTCCCTGTGCCATGTGTACCCGGCGAGTGCCTCGTCGCCGCCGTCACCCGAGAGAAAGACCTTCGCTCGCTCCCGCGCCGCGCCCGCGACGGCGGTCATCGTCAGCAGCGCCCCGTACGCCTGCGGCTCGTCGACGGCCTCCGCGGCACGCGCGATCAGCCCCGGGACGTCCGAGCCGTCCACCTCGGCGCTCGCGTGCTCCAGTCCCAGGCCAGCGGCGGTCCGCGCCGCCGCCGGCGATTCGTCGTCCATCCCGCTCAGACCGAGCGTGACGCACTTCGGGCTCCGACCCGACCTCACGGACCCGAGCGCGACCGCCGTCGAGTCCAGCCCCGACGAAAGCAGCAGCCCCACGGGAACGTCGCTCTCGAAGTGGTCGCGGACCACCGGCTCCCAGACGCTCTCCCAGGGCGTGCCCGAGCCGCGCGTCTCGGTGGGCGGCTCCCAATGCCGCCACACGCTCGGGTTCTCGTCGCCGACGCGCCACGACATCGCGGTGCCCGGCGCGAGGCGGAATACGCCCCTCCAGATGCTCGACGGCGGCGGGATGTACCCGTGGCACAGCACATGCGACACGCTCACCGGGTCGACGCCGCGCGCCGTCGCGCCGAGCGCCCGCACCGTGTCGACGGTGGACGCAACGAACAGCCGCCCGCCCTCGACCGCCCAGCACAGCGGCTTCATGCCCGCGTGATCGACCGCGGCGTGCACGGTCCGGGTCCGGGCGTCCCACAGCGCGAACGCGAACATGCCGCGGAGCCGCTCGATCGCATCCCGCACACCCCACGTCCGCAGCGCGTGGAGCAGCACCTCGGTGTCGCTCGTCGAGGCGAACGACGCGCCCGCGTGCTTCAGTTCGCTCCGCAGAGCCGCGGCGTTGTAGATCTCGCCGTTGTAGACCAGGGCGAAGCGGGCATCGGGCGTCGCCATCGGCTGAGCGCCGCCCGACGAAAGATCAACCACCGCGAGGCGCAGGTGCCCCATCCACGCCTCGCCCGTCCGCGCGCACGACCATTCTCCCCGACCGTCGGGCCCGCGCCGGGCGAGCGAATCCATCGCCGCCGCCTTCCCCGCGGCGAGCGACACATCGCCCGAGGCCCCCGGGCCGAAGATGGCGGCGATCCCGCACAATCGGCGTCTCCCTTTCAGCCCTTGACTCGGAACACGGCGCGGATCACGCGCTGATGGGCGCAGTCCAGTTGCACGCCGGTCTCGCTCCACTCCATCTCGCAGCGGTCGAACAGCGGCGCGAGGTTCCGGGCGTCGAGGAAATCCCAGTGGTCCACGCCCGTGGACGTGAAGCCGGTCGGCACCTCGACGATGATCACGCCGTCGGGACGCACCACGCGTTGGAACTCCGACGCCACCAGCGCTGGGTCCATCGCGTGCTCGAGCGAATGCGAGGAGAACACCGCGTCGAACGACCCGTCCGCGAATCCCAGGCGGTGCATGTCCATCACCCGGATCCGCGGGTCGGTCGAGTGCAGGTCGATCCCGGTCACCTCCCCCGCGCCGGCGTTCACGAGGCAATCGAGTTCGCACCGGTTCCGCGCCCCGACGCACAGCACATTCGGCGATCGAACGCCCCGGGCCGCCAGCGTGCCGATCAGCCGCTGTGCCAGATAGCCCGACCGCACCATCGAGTCGTAGGTTTTCTTGGCCTCGCTCCGCTGGCGCTGCTCGCCCAGGTTCGCCTCGCGCGTCAGCCCCGCGCCGATGAAGCACAGGGGTCGCGGCCGCGCGTCCGGGTTCACGCACGTCGCCTTGATGTCCACGCCCGCGTGCAGGTCGACGACGTTCCAGCCCGCGCCCGTCAGGTGCTGGCGAAGCAGCGCCGGCGTGTACTCGCGCCGGTGGTCCTCGTCGTCTTTCCACGTCAGGCCGAGGTCGCGGAACATGACCTTCTGCCAGCGGTTGTCGTCGGGCGGCACCGCCACGATCAGCCGCGGCGCCCACCGCCGCAGGTTCGCGAGCAGCGGCACCGGGTCGTCGATGTGCTCGATGACGTGCGAGCAGATCGCCACGTCGAACTCCCCGCTCGGCGGGTCGGTCACCGCGTCGCGCAGCTCGAACGAAAGGTTCGGGTGGCTCATGATCGACCGCGCGAGATCGAGCTGGTCGCGGCGCCGGTCGATCGCCGTCACCTTGCAGCCCTTTTCCGCCATCCACAGCAGGTAGGCGCTCGCTCCGCAGCCAACGTCGAGCACGCGCTCGCCCGGGCGCACGCGGTCGAGGATGAACTGCTTGTGCGACTTCCAGAGCCAGTGCTTGGGGTGCTTCCCGCCGTATACCGCCGCGGCCAGCCGGTTCATGTGCCGGTCGAGCAGCGCCTCGGCGCCCTGGTACCAGCGGAGCTCTTCCACCAGCCGCGCCCGCGGTGCTCCACCGAGTTCCAGCCCGCGCCGCTCAAGATGGTGGCGCAACCCCAGCAGCATGCTCTCACCATCGCCCGCGTGGTCGGCGACAGTGGGGGAGGGAACAGTGGGAGAGGGAATCGGCGAACTCGGCGCGGCGGTGCCCATGGCCGGAGTTATCGGCTGTTTCCGCCGGGGAACTTCGCGGCGAGCCGCGCTCGACCGAGCCGGCCGGCTCATCCCCGCAGCGCCGCGATCAAGCGGTCGCACACCTCTCGAACCGCCCCGAGGCCGCCCTTCGCCCGGGTGACGTGCCGGGCCACAGTCTTGCACTCCGGGTAGGCGTCCGCCACCGCGATCGGCAGCCCCGCCCACCCCATGCAGGCGACGTCGTTGAGGTCGTTGCCCACATACGCCACGCCTTCGCGCTCAACGCCCCGCTCCATGGCCAGTTTCTTCAGATGCGGCAGCTTGTCGTCCACCCCCTGGTGACATTCCAGTTTCAGCTTCCGGCACCGGGCCGCCACCACCGGGTTCATTTCTTTCGAGAGCACCAGCATCGAGAACCCCTCCGGGGCGGCCCTCCGGAGCATCTCAACGCCCATGCCGTCGGAGCGGTTGCACAGCACGCCCTCGGTGCCGTCCTGCATCACCAGAACCTGGTTGTTGCTCATCACGCCGTCGAAGTCGAAGACGAGCATCCGCACCCGCGACCACGGGTCCGAACCTCCCGACACGGCGAGGGCCACCGCTTCGGCGTGGATACTCGCCTCCAGCGCTTCCACCACGCCGAGATCGAACCGGGCCTTTGCGCCCGCGCGGGCCGCCGTCCCGAGTCGGTCCCGCAGGACCGTGTCGCTCAGGAGGAGGCCCATCGCTTCTCCGAGTGCCGCCTCGTCATCGCCCACCTTGAAGCCGGTCCGGAGGTGCTCGACGCACCCGCCCAGCCCCGTGGTGTCCGTCACGAGCACGCACGCGCCGCTCGCCATCGCCTCCAGCAGGGTTTTCGGGTGCCCCTCGAACGCGGAGCACTGCACGAACAGGTCGCACGACCGCATTGCCCGCAGCAGGTCCGCGTGACCGACGCGGCCCGGCAGTTCCAACCGCACGCCCAGTGACGCGGCCAGACGCCGCAGCTCCCCATCCAGCGGCCCCTGCCCGTACACCCGCAGCACGCCCCGCGATCCCGCCGCCGCGAACGCCCGGATCAGCGTGTCGAAGCGCTTCTGGGGTTCCAACCGCCCGGCGGCCAGCACGAAAGGTTGAGCGGAACCGGACCGTTCTCCCTCGAACGCATCCGCCAGCACATAGTTCGGGACCACCCGCGTTTTCGACCCGGGCATCTCGTATCGCCACGCCAGGTCGTCGATCATCGTTGCGGTGGTGCCGATCACGATGTCCGCGTCCGCGCACAGGGCCCGCTCCTCGGCCGCCGCGCCGCGGGCCTGCGCCGAGTCGGGCCCGAACTTCCACGCCTGGAACCGCGACCACGGGTAGCCGCCGCGGGCGATCAGTGCCTTCCGCACCCCCGCGCCGCGCAGCGCCTCCGTGACCGCGAGGGCCATCGATCCGCCCTCGAACTGGTTGGTCTTCACCACCGCCGTGGCGGCGTTGGCCCCCTTGACCACCGCCGCCACCCGCGACGCGGACCCGGAGGGATCCTCATCCGATACCCGCACGGCCTCGACGCCGAGGCCCTTCGCCGCCGCCGCGTCGTCCCCCCACGTGCACACGACGACCCGCCCGTACCGCTTCGAAAGCCTCCGGTACAGCGCCCATTCCCGATCTAGAACGCCAGAGTCCTGCCACGCGCTCAGCGACATCCCCCGCGTCAGGCACAACACCAGCGCGTCGGCGATCCGCCCCTGTTGCGGCGTGCCCCCGGTCATCGCGCCGGCTCCAGCACGCACCACAGGATGCCCCGCGTCAGGTTGGGCCCGGTGATCCGCTCCACGCCCCGCTCGTCCTTCCACGACGCCCCGCCGTGCCACTCGGTGTCGAGCTGCTCGATCCTCCACCCGGCCCGCTCCGCGCGGTGAGCGATGAACCGGCGCGCGTCCTCGAAGCCGAAGAACCACCGGTGCCGGTCTGCCGGCGGCTCGGGCGGCAGGCCGTAGAACTTCTTCCAGCCCTCGCGCCCCTGCGCCACGTCCGACAGCAGAGAGTTCAGGGGCGCGGGCAGCGAGATGATCACGCTCCGGCGCGCCACCCGGCACAGCCCGTCGAACACCGCGTGGATGCGCTCCAGGTGCTCCAGCACGTCCGCGCACACCACCGCGTCGAACGAGCCGTCCGCGAACGGCAGCGGCTCGAGGTCCAGGTTCACCGCCACATCCGCCGGCGGCCCGAGGTCAACCCCCACGTACAGGTCCGGGCGGGGAATATGCCGCTTCAGGTAGCACTGATCGCAGCCGACGTCGAGCACCGACCCGCCCAGCAGGTCACGGTACTTCGCGGCGATGTAAGGAGCCTTCTCCTCACGGCAGGTGTACGCCCGCGGCTCGTAGTACCGCATCCACGGGGCGCTGACCGCGCCGGAGTCGAGCGGCCTGGTTGAAGATGAGGTTTCCGTGCTCATCTCGGAGCCTCCTTCGCCGGAACCACCACACCCAACCCTTTTCTCACGAGCCCGAGCAGCGCGGCGGCGAACGCATCAACCGTGCCCTGCTCGCTTGCCACACGCCGGTGAGCCGCGATCGTGCGCTCACGCCACGGTTCGTCCGAGAGCGCCCGCTCGATCACCGCCTCCAGTTCCGCCTCGCTGGAGAAGAGCGTCTCGTGCGCATCGGGGAACGCGTAGTCCGGCATCGATTCGAGCGGCATGTGCGGGCACGTTTGGCGGTGACGCTCCCACACGCCCTCCGCCAGCCGCCGCCGAAACACCGGTCGTCCGTGATCGTCGAACGCCGGCTCGATCCCGCGCTGCCGCCAGTAGTTCTTCAGGATCAGCCCCCCCTCATCCGTCCAGCAGCGGGTCACCATCTCGCCCTCACGCTCCGCGACCCAACCCTCCGCGGCCCGGGACATCAGCCCCGTCTTCGCCAGCTCCCAATCCGGCGAAGGTCCGCGCCGGATCATCAGGCCGCCCGAAAGAGCGCACTCCATCACGCGCTGGTGGCTGTTGGTGTTCAAGGACAGGTGCAGGTTCACCCGGCTGGCCCGGTAGACCGACCGCAGCGCGTCCTCTTCGTGGTCGATCGCCCCGCCGGCAAACACGCTCAGCGTCGGGTGCGACACCCAGCCCCGACCGAACAATCTCAGCGACCACCCGCGCCGACGGCACACCGCCGCCGCCCATTCCAGCGTCCGGTGCCGCAGCATCCGCTCCATCAGCGGCACGAGGTAGTTCCCAAACACCGTCATCACCAGTCGCTCATCAGGCCTCGGCATCCCCGCGCCCGCGAGGGCCTCGCGCACCAGGTCCACCCGCGCCGGGCGCACCGCCGACGGCGACCCGTCCAGGTCGTCCATCCAACGCGACGCCGCGGCCCGCAGCGGCTCCAGCGCCGCCCGCACGTTCGCGACCGAGCCGAACATCGGGGCCGTGCGCTCATGGAAGCGCTCCGGTGTCTCGCTCTGGTGGCTCGCGTAGGACACGTCGCACGCCAGCCGCGCCATCAACCCCGGCGCGATCGGTCCCCCGTGGAACTTCACCGGGCACGCCGGAACAAACCGGAACCGCCGGTTCTTCCTAGGATAGTTGAAGTGATCGAACAGGTCCGCGTGCATGTGCCCGATCAGGAAGTCGAGGTCCCCCTGCGCCGCCCCGCACGCGGGATCGAACAGGTGCGCCATCCGGTCCTGAACCCAGCACACGAACGGCACCCCCGGCGGCACCGCCTGCCCCATGTGCTGCCGCGTGAAGTTGATCAGGACCACCAGGTCCGGCTCGAACGTGTCGAACGCCTCCAGATACGCCGGCGACGCGAGTTTCGAGTGGGCGTCTGGCTCCGTGAGCACCAGCGCCTCATGCCCGGCCCGGCGCAGCGCCCCCGCCAGATCCTCCGCCGAATGGCGAACGAACGTCGAGAACCGGCTGATCGGGATGAGCACCTTCAGCCGTTCACCCGAAGCGAAGCGCGTCCTCCAGGACTCCCGCGACCGCGCCGCGTAGGCCTGCCAAACCGATCGTCGCAACGACTCATGCAGCGCCGCCTGCGCCGCCGCCGCCGATGCCAGCAGGCCCTCCAGCCCCGGCACCCGCGCCGGTCCTCCTCCCGCCGTGGGCGGCCTCAGCACCCGGTCCGGCAGCGACACCCGCAGCGCGTCCAGCCCATTCAGCCAGGCGCCGACCCTCTCCACCGCGCCGGGACCGACGAACACCTTGAATCTCGGGTGCCGCAGCGCCGCCGACACGTCCCGCTCCGCCAGCACACCCAGCGCCCGCCCGGCATCCGGCTCCACGAAGACCGCCCGCGCCGAGTACGCGTCCGTGCGTGAGGGCGTCGCTTCGAGCAAGAGTTCCAGCAGGTCCGTGCTCAGCCCCTCAACCACGAACGGCTTCAGCCCGTCTCCCGCCGACGCCACGGCTCTCGCCGCCGCCTGGGCGTCCCGGCGCGTCCACAGGCTCGGCAATCCCGCAACCGCCCCGGCCCCGACCAAGCCCGCGCCCTCCTCGCCCAGCAGCGTCAGTTGGCGATGCAACAGCCCCGCCCCCGCTTCGGAGCGTGCGGCGTGCGGCGCAATCACCGCGCCGGGCGGAATGGTGGGAGCGCCCGCGGTCACGTCCCGGATATCGACACCCCGCGCTCCCCCGCCTCAGAATCCGGGTGTCACGGGGGCCGCTCCAGTTCCGCCCTCCCGCGCGACGATGGAGCCCCGGCGTGACCGACCTTCAACGCCATCCCCCGTCCCCCTCGCCCAACCCCGGCGCGTGCCTCATCACCCTCCCCCACGGCGCGATCACCGGGGGCATCACCACCTGGGCCAAACGCCTCGCCGCCAGCCTCGCCGAGAGGGGCTGGCGTATCTGCCTCCTCCTCGGCACCGGCCCGCCGAGTTGCGACGCCGGCACGCTGGGCGACCTCTCGAGCCACCCGCACATCCGGGTGGTCCCCGGCGATGCCCACACGCCGGAAGCCGTCGCGCGCGAAGCGGCCGCCCTTGCGGCGCTCCGCAACTCGCCGGTCGTCGCGCTGCCGACGTACACCTCCGCCGCCTTCGCCGCCGTCGCGGGTGCCACACAGCGGCTCCCCGGTGTGATCCGCACCGTCGGCGTCGTCCACAGCGACATCGCATACGACCGCCTGAACACCGCCGCCCACGAGCCACTGCTGACCGGCGTCGTCGCTGTCAGCCGCGACATCGCCCATGGGCTCCAAGCCTTCATCCCCGCGGCCTCGCAGCGCATCGAGCACATCCCCTACGGCATTTCTGTCCCGGCGTCCCCCCCGCGCCGCCAAAGCGCCGTCGGGCGACCTCTCCGCGCCGTCTACACCGGACGCTTCGAGAACCACCAGAAGCGCGTCGCCGCCCTTGTCGAGGCCCACCGCCAACTCCGCGCCCGCGGCGTCCCCCTCGAGCTCACCCTCGTCGGCTCCGGGCCGCTGCTCGCGCAACTCCAAGGCGCCGCTGCCTGCAGCCCGGGCCTGAGGGTCGTCACGCCCGATCCCCATCTCGGCAGCGACGGCGTCGTCGAGCACCTCGACCAGGCCGACTTGCTGCTGCTGCCCTCGCGCTTCGAGGGCCTGAGCCTCTCGATGCTCGAAGCGATGGCCCGCGGCTGCGTGCCCGTGGTCACCCGCGTCTCGGGCGCGGAAGAGGCCCTCGCCGGCTTACCCCCCGCCGGCGTCATCGTCGACGCCCCGCCCGGCATGGACGACCACGCGGTCGGCGCGGCCCTCGCCGACGGCGTCCTTCGAGCCATTTCGCTCGGCGTGGAAACCCTCGGGCAAGCCGCGTTCGACCGCGCCCGTGCGCGCTTCGCCGACACGCTGATGGTCGACGCCTCCGCGGCCCTCTTCTCACGCGTCACGACCCAGCCCCCGCGGGACTGGCCAACCGATCGCCCGCTCGTGCCCGAAGACTTCACCGTGCCCGCCGACGCGTGCGAACGAACGGCCCGCGCGCTGGCGTCACTTCATGGTGCAAAGGTCGCCCTGTGGGGCGCGGGACGCCACACCCGCGCGGTCCTCAGGCCGGCCCTGAAGTCCGGGGCCCGCATCGTCGCGATCATGGACGATGCGCCCGACCCCGCCGGCGCTTCGATCGAATCGCTGCCCGTCGTGGGCGCGAAGCAGCTCCCCGCCCTCGGCGTCACCGACGTCGTGATCAGTTCCGCCCTGCACGAGGACGACCTGTGGGGCCGGCGTGCCGAACTCGAATCCATCGGCCTACGCGTCCACCGCGTCTACGCCTGACCGCTCACTTCTTCTCGCCGCCCTGCTTGTCGGCGTCCTTCGCCTCCAAGTCGATCGACGCGGAGTTGATGCAGTACCGCAGGCCCGTCGCGGTCGGCCCGTCGTCGAAGACGTGCCCCAGGTGCCCGCCGCAGTTCTTGCACACCACCTCGGTCCGCACCATGCCATAGGACGTGTCGCGGTGCTCCTCGATCACGCCGTCGGCGGCCATCTTGTCGAACGACGGCCAGCCGCAGTGCGAATCGAACTTCGCGTCGCTGGTGAACAGCACGATGCCGCAGCCGGCGCACCTGTACACGCCCGGCGTGGTGGTGTCCCAGTACTTGCCCGTGAACGCCCGCTCCGTGCCCTTCTGGCGCAGGATGTGGAACCGATCGGGCGACAGGCGCTGCTTCCACTCGGCCTCGGTCAGTTTCTTGTAGTCGGTGGTCATGTCCTCAGCCTTTCCAGAAGCGGTCGAGACACAGGTCTCAGCAGCGCCGGAACCGGCAGCGCTTTGCTCAGCCTCGGGCGCGGGAGCCGCCACCGGACGCTCGGGCGCCTTGGCGGCCGCGCTCACGCCGCCACGCTCGCACCCCGCAAGACCAGCGAGAACCACGGCAAGGGCCAGCGATCGAACGAGCACGGTGATCTCCTTCATATGGGACAACGCCGACGCGGAACCGCGCCGCTCGGATTGTTCGCCCCCGGACGCTCATTGGATGCCGCCGACGCCCGCCACGCTTCACGCCGGGACACGTGAGCCCGGCACATCGCCGACCGCCACGCGGGCCCTGATCTGCTTGAGGTTTTGGCGGACCAGGTCCAGCAGGTTGTAGTACAGCACCAGCGCCACGATCGGCCCGAGGTACAGGCACAGTGAGCCAACGGTGATCAGGAGCGGCCCCAGCCACAGCATCCGCCGGGCTTTCACCTGAACCGTCGGATTGGGCAGCCGCATCGAGAGCCACCGGATGTACTGCATCGACGCGAAGTACCGCACCGCGAACGCCACCACCTGCACGACGCCGAACGCCAGGCTCGCCAGCGCGACCGACAGGTTCGATCGCGCCGTCACCGAGAGCGCAACCAGCGCCAGCGACTGGGCGCACAGCACCGCGCCCGCCTCAACCCACAGCGCCGCGCGCAGCACGCGCCGAGGGCGCTCGCCCCGGTCGGTCGGCTCGGCCCGCGGATCGGCCGCGCTCAGGC
>JAFLCM010000500.1 GCA_017303565.1 Planctomycetota bacterium | reverse complement strand
AGTTCTCGGCGCGGCGGAGGCGCTCGATCTTGGTGGCGTCGTGGTCGAGGCCGATGACGGGGAACCCGGCGGCGGCGACGGCGTGGAGCAACGGGAGGCCGACGTAGCCGAGACCGATGACGGCGACGACGGCGCGGCGCTCGTCGATGAGCGTGGCGAGGTGCCGTTGGTGGGCGGCTCGGTCGGTCATGGGGTCGGGTCAGCGGGGGCGGGGTCTGCGAGGGCGGGGTCGGCGGGGACTGGTTCGGCCTGGACGGGGTCGAGGGCCTGGGTGGTGGAGTCGATGGTGACGCCGAGGACGCGGATCCTCTCTTCGTAGGCCTCGCGGAGCAGGGCGGTGGGGAGGAACCAGCGCTCGGTGAAGCGCTGGCTGGTGGCGGCGCCGAGTTCGATGGTGAGGTTGGTGGTGTAGATGATGGCACCCCGGGGCGGAGCGCCCCAGGCGGGGGTGCGGCCGCTCTGAGCGGGGGCGGAGGCGGGGGATTGCTCGGGAGCGGCGATGCCGAGGTGCCGGGCTTCGAGGGTGGCGGTTCCCTTGTCCTTCACGCGGGTGGGCTTGGCGAGGTCGTAGACGGTGACGCTGGAGTCCTGGCGGATGGTGGCGCCGGCGTTGATGCGGGCGGGGACGACGAGGATGGGCGGGTCGAAGGTGGTGATGACGGATCTGTCGCGCTGGAGGACGCGGGCCATGACGAGGTCGCCGGTGTCGGTGACGAGCATGCGGCGCTCGCTGCGGGGGGCGGGCTCGCTGTCGAAGGTCCAGTTGAGGGTGAAGGCGGTGACGCGGCCGGCGTCGTTCTTTTCGATGTCGGAGGGGGTGACGCGCCACTGCTTGCCCTTGTCGCGCCCGAGTTGGGCGGTGAAGGCGGTTTCATCGGGGCCGGCGTCGGCGAGCCACATGGGGAGGGCTTGGGCGGCCACCAGGTCGGGGGCGTCCGGGGGGCGCTGGGTGAGGGGGTCTTGGCGCTGGCGCGGGGCGCAGGCGGTGAGCAGCGCCGTGGCGAACACGGCGAGCAGGGCGCGGGGCGCGGCGGAGCGGCGGGGCGTCATGCGGTGAGAATAGGTGGATCGTGGGCTCGTCCCCTCAGACCAGCCCGCGGTGCGAGCGACTGATCCGGGGTCGCTGCGGGCGTTGGGTATACTCGGTCACGATGACGACCACGCGTGGAGGGGCTGCTGAGAACGGGGCGGGCGCGCGGTGGTGTCGGCTTGCGGTTGCCGCCGGGGTGATCGGGGTGGCGGCGGCGGGGTGGGGGTGCGAATCGCGGGGGAAGAAGGCGCGGGAGTCGACGAGCATTCTGCAGGTGTTCTCGCCGCCGACGCCCGCTGAGGCGGCGGCGTGGGCGGTGGACCCGTTCGACGCGGACAAGAGGGCGCGGGGAACGCTGCTCCTGGCGAACGCGCCGTGGGGCGGCGAGGACGTGTACGTGCGGCTGTATCGCCAGCAGTTGAAGGACGAGGACCCGCTGGTGCAGGCGGTGGGCGTGCGGGCGCTGTCGTTGCACGGCTCGCCCGATGATGTGCCGACGATCGTCGAACTGATGGCGAAGGAAGAGCCGTACCTGCGGTGGGAGTGTGCGCGGGCGCTGCAGCGGCTGCACAATCCTGCGGCGGTGGTGCCTCTGACGGACCGGCTGAACCTGAAGAAGGAAGCGGAGCCGAGCGTGCGCGAAGCGGCGGCGACGGCGCTGGGGCAGTACGCGGACCGGCGTGGCTTCGACGGGCTGGTGGCGGCGCTGGACGACCGCGACTACGCGGTGGCGGAATCGGCGCGGCGGTCGCTGGTCACGCTGACGGGCAAGGACCTGGGCAACGAGGTTCGCCCGTGGGTGGCGTGGTCGAAGGAGGAGACGAGCCTGTTCGCGGGGCAGCGGGCGTACACGTACCCGTACTTCTATCGGGACCCGGACTGGTTGGAGTACGTGGTGCCGATGCTGGCGCCGCCGAACGAGAAGCCGGGGAGCCCGGCGGGGATGCCGCCGATCTCGGGCGCGAGCGCGTCGGCGACGGGCGGGGGTTCGGGCGGGGGTTCCGGAGCGGCTCCGGGCGGTTGATGCGGGTTTCTCGGGGCGTTTCTGGGGCGTAACTCAGGAAGGACGTGCAGGGGGAGGTACGTTGTGGCGATAGCGGTCGGAATGCGCGCCCTGCGTCGAACCGAGGCTGGTGGTCTGGTGCTGGAGGGGCGGCGCAACCCCCCCACCGCCGGCGCGGGCGAGGCGCTGGTGCGGGTGACGCGGGTGGCGCTGACGCGGGATGATCTGGAAGAGGCGCGGAAGGGCGGCGGTCCGGCGGTGACGCTCGGGACGCAGTTCGTGGGCCGCGTCGAGAAGATCAACCCGGTGATGAACGGGACGACGAGCGGGTGGGAGCCGCGGCGGCTGGTGGGGCAACTGGTGGCGGTGCAGGCGGAGATCGCGTGCGGGAAGTGTGACCTGTGCACGCGGGGGCTATCGGCGCACTGCCGGGCGAAGGTGCTGATGGGGCGGGGGGGAGGGGCCGGGGGCGCGG
>JAFLCM010000050.1 GCA_017303565.1 Planctomycetota bacterium | reverse complement strand
CAGCCGGGTCCGAAAGTGCCAACTGCGCGTACGACAAAATGGGGGTCAGGATGTTGTTGACCTCGTGGGCGATCGACGCCGCCAGCGTCCCGAGGGACGCGAGACGGTGGAGACGGGCCAGCTCGTGCTCGTCCAAGGCGATGGGGCGTCGCTCCGCATCTGCGGGTGACGCCGTCACGCTCAACGCCCGAACCGCGGGCGACTGATCGAGTTTCGACTGCTGGGTGGGATCCATCCCGTCTCTCGCTCGTCACTGAGTCGGCGGGCGTCATGCGCGCCGTAGGTGGTCAGCATCGGCGGAGCCGGGAACAAGATTCAGCGTGAGGCCCCAGAAAACCCCTCAGAAACCCAGATCAGGGGGCATCCCAGTTGAGATTGGGCGTTCTTCCATGTGGCCCAGTGCTGCCGAACAAGGGCGGCGAGCCACGCCGGGCGGGCGTCCGCCGCCGCGACGTCGTGGATGCCCACCCAATCGAACGCGATGTGCGGCTCCAGGGAGGCCACCCCGGGTGCAGTGGACGAATCGAACTCAAGGTCGTGTTCCACGTGGAACAGGAGGTTGATCTCATGGCGTTCGCGGCCCCCTTGAGTGAACCGATTCTCGGCGACAAGGAGACAAGGCCCGACGCGCCAGCGCACCCCCGCCTCCTCCAGCAGCTCGCGCCGGAGGGCCTCCGCCGCCGGCTCTCCGAACTCGACGTGCCCGCCAGGGAAGTACCGGTACCCCGCTTCGACATTCCGGCAGAGCAGAAGGTGATCGCCCAGGGCGACCAGGCCGCGGGCTAGGATCTCGACGTGCGGATGGCTCGCAGGCATGGTTCCCGTTCCAAATCGGCGTCTAAGTCGGTACCATACCGTCCGACGCGAGGCGTGTCCGCGGGATTCGATCGCCGTACCCAAACGTTTCGGCGCGGCTGGACGCCTCGCTTCGACCACCGATTCTGATTGCACGGAGGCACATCGATGAGCGCGAAGGACAAACCGCGGCTGGGTCGGGGACTGAGCAGCCTGCTCACGAAGCCGGTGGAGATCAAGCCATCGACTGGAAACGCTTCCATCATACCGTCGCCGAGCGCGCCAGCGCCGGTCCAGCGCATTCCCGCACCGGCGAGCCCCCCGGCGAAGGTGCAGCAACCGGTGCAAGCCGCGCCGGTCGCGTCTCGTTCCGTGCCCGCCGCGGCAAAGACCCCTGCCGCCCCGAACGCGGATGCCGCGCCGTCGGGCTTCCGGATGCTCGCGGTGGATGCGCTGGTGCCGGGGCGATTCCAGCCGCGCAGCGGGATCGACGAGGCCTCGATCGAGCGTTTGGCGGCGTCGATCCGCGCCATGGGCGTGATGCAGCCGATCGCGGTCAGGCCCGTAGGCGTTGAGGGAGGCAGCGGGGGGGCAAAGTGGGAGATCGTCGCGGGCGAGCGGCGCTGGCGGGCGGCGAAGGTCGCAGGGCTCCGCGAGGTGCCGACCATCGTCGCGACGCTCACCGACCGCGAGGCGGCGGAGTGGGGCGTCGTGGAGAACCTGCAGCGCGAAGACCTGAACACCATGGACCGCGCGTTCGGGCTGAAGAACCTGCTCGAGCAGTTCGGGCTGTCGCAGTCGGACGTGGCGGAGCGAGTCGGCCTCGACCGCTCCAGCGTGGCGAACCTCGTGCGTCTCACGGACCTCGAACTCCCGATCCAGGACCTGCTCCGCGAAGGGAAACTCGGCCTGGGCCACGGGAAGGCGCTGCTGAGCGCGCCCAAGGGGAGTGGGCGCGAGAAACTTGCGAACCAGGCCGCGTCTCAGGCGTGGTCGGTTCGGCGGCTGGAACGAGCCGCCGGCGCGAACACCGAGCCGGGTCTGGGCACGGCGGACGCATCGAGGGCGCCGTCGCATGACCCGCTCCGGGCCGACGCGGCCATCCGCGAACTCGAACGCCAGCTGGGCGAGCACCTGGGGACCAAGGTGCGGATCGCGACCGGCGCTTCGCGCACCAAGGGTCGCATCATGTTGGATTTTTATACACTCGAACACTTCGACGGCCTCATGAAACTCATGGGCGTCGAACTGAAGTCATAGTTCGGATTCCGTGCGTGTTCGGGTCTCGGTGGGAGAGGGCTGGAACACCGGGTTCGATCCGCCGATTTCGGGCTCGCCCGCGGCGTGTCCGGCGCGCCCGCTGTCCCTCGCGCGGCTGTGCGAAGCACTGGCGAATGTCCAAGATCGATTCCCGGCGGGGGGTCGGTGTTCGTCAAGTTTCTCCGAGCGCCGGACGAGTCGAGCGGTTTCTCATCATCTTTGTAGCGACCGGATTGGACAGATCGAGCGAGAGCGACAATACTGGTCCGCCTGCCCGGGGGCGGAGTCTTTTTATCCGGGGGGTCTTTTCCAGGGGTGTTTCGCCGGCACGGGTGCGCGACGTTCGCGCTCCGGGTGTTCCGGCCCAGCCCCGTAGGACGACCATGGCCAAGTCATCGTTGAACAAACTGAGCACCTCCGACATCCAAGCCGAACTGCGCCGCCGCGAGCGTGGCGTGGGCAAGCTGCAGCGCCAGCGCGAGCGCCTCGTGGAGAAGCTCGCCGCCCTCGACGCGCAGCTGCTGGAGATGGGCGCCTCCGCCGGCGCCACTCGCCGCCGCGCCCGCAACAGCATGACGCTGCTGGATGCGCTCGAGAAGATGCTCACCGGGAACGTCATGGGCGTGACCGAGGTTGCCGACGCGGTGCAGAAGGCCGGCTACCGCACGACCAGCCCGAACTTCCGCACGATCGTGAACCAGACGCTCATCAAGGACAAGCGGTTCAAGCGCGTCGGCCGCGGTAAGTACACGGTCAAGGGCTGAGCCGGCGTCGGGCGTCGCCCCGGCTGCCGGGAAGTCCGACAGCGTGGTCCATCTTGATGGGCCGCGACCGTGAGAACGGATGTCTCCGTGCCCCACGAAGTCCGAGAGGGCGAGTTCTTCGCCAGCGATGACCGCGCGCTGATCGACCTCGGCGTGGTTCACGCATTCCTTTCGACCTGCTATTGGTCGAAAGGTATCCCTCGCGCCTTGGTCGAGAAGGCTGCGGCGCACTCGCTGTGCTTCGGCGTGTACCGTGACCGGAAGTGCCTGCCCGGCGTTCCAACCTGCGAGCAGGTCGGCTTCGCTCGGGTGGTCACGGACCGCGCCACGTTCGCGTACCTCGCGGACGTGTTCGTGCTGGACCAATGGCGAGGGCGCGGCCTGTCCAAACTGCTGATGCGCTGCGTCATGACGCACCCGGAACTCCTCGGCTTGCGCCGCTGGTTGCTGATGACACGCGACGCCCACGGTCTGTACCGGCACTTCGGCTGGGAAGTGACCGGCACGCCGGAGCGGGTGATGGAAATCATCGTGAAGGACGCGTACCGGCGCGGCGAGCCGGGCGGCGAGCCCGCGCGATAGGCTTGCGGGCCATGAAACCCGCCCCCGGCGAGAAGTACACCATCCGGCGCAAGGTGTTCAAGATCTTCGGCGCCTCGTTCCACATTTACGGGCCCGAGGGCAACGTCGTCGGCTTCTGCAAGCAGAAGGCGTTCAAGCTCCGCGAGGACCTGCGCGTCTACACCGACGAGTCGTGCACGACCGAACTGATGCGGATCGGCACGCGGCAGGTCATTGACCTGGGGGCGACGTACACGGTCTCGCTGCCGCCGGGCCCGGACAGCCCCGAGCCGACGCCGATCGGGGCGCTCAAGCGTCTGGGCTTGCGATCGGAGTTCGTCCGTGACACGTGGAGCATCCGCGACGCCGCGGAGCGCGAGGTGGCTCGGCTGGAAGAGCAGTCTAGTTTTCTGTCGCTGCTGCGCCGCATCAGCGACTTCGGTTCGATCATCCCGCAGTCCTTCAGCGTGACGGCCCACGACGGGCGTCCCGTCGCCACGCTGCGGACGCACTTCAATCCCTTCGTCTACCGGCTGGGGGTGGCGATCGTGGCCGACCACCCGGACATGGACGAACTGCTCATCATCGCGCTGGCGTGCACCATCGCGGCGATCGAGGGGCGGCAGGCGTGAGCGTTCGTGGGCGGAAGCCGGTCACGCCGTCGCGGCGGCGGCCTTGTCGCGGGCGGCGCGCTCGGCTTTCTTGCGCTGGCTCTCGTCGAGGAGCCGCTTGCGGACGCGGACGCTGGTCGGGGTGATCTCGACGAGTTCGTCGTCCTCGATGTACTCGAGGCACTGCTCCAGTGTCATCTTCCGCGGCGTCTTGAGGCGGACGAACGCCTCCTTGGTTGCCTCGCGGAAGTTGGTGAGCTGCTTGGCGCGGGTGATGTTCACCACCAGGTCGTTGTCGCGGTTGTGCTCGCCGATGATCATGCCGGCGTAGACTTTGTCCTGCGGCTCGATGAACATGACGCCGCGTTCGGCCATCGCTTCGATGGAGTGGGCGGTGGCGGCGCCGGCGTCGAGCGAGATGAGCACGCCCTGGCCGCGCCCGGGGAGTTCGCCCTGGACGGGCGCGTAGCGCTCGAAGGCGTGGTGCATGATCGCCTCGCCCTGGGTCGCCGTCAGCAGGCGGGAGCGCAGGCCGATGAGGCCGCGTGAGGCGATCTCGAACTCCATGTGGGTGAGGGATTCGCCGCGAGGCTCCATGGTTTCGAGGATGCCGCCGCGGGTGCCGACGAGCTCCATGACGGCGCCGACGTGCTGGTTGGGCGCGTCGACGACGAGGTACTCGATCGGCTCGTGCAGGGTGTGGTGGATTTCCTTGGTGATGACCTTGGGCTTGCCGACGCTGAGCTCGAAGCCCTCGCGGCGCATGTTCTCGATGAGGATGCCCAGGTGCAGCAGGCCGCGCCCGGAGACCTGAAACTCGTCGCCGGCGCCGAACTCCACCTTGAGCGCGACGTTGTGCTCGCACTCTTTGAGCAGGCGGTCGCGGATCTGGCGGCTGGTGACGTACTGGCCCTCCTGTCCGGCGAAGGGCGAGTCGTTCACGCGGAAGATCATCGTGAGGGTCGGCTCGTCGACCTTCACGGGGGGCAGCGGCTTGGGATCGGTGGGATCGGCCAGCGTGTCGCCGATGTCGATGTTCTCGACGCCGATCACGGCGCAGAGGTCGCCCGCGGCGACCTCGTCGACCTCGACGCGGCCGAGGCCCGAGAAGGCCATGAGTTTCGCGGCCTTGGCGTTGCGGCGCTGGCCGTTGCGGTCGAGCACGGCGAAGGTGGTGTTGCGCTTGATCACGCCGTTGTAGACGCGCCCGATGCCGATGCGTCCGACGTACTCGCTGTAGTCCAGCGTGGTGATGAGCATCTGCAGCGGGGCCTCCGGATCGCCCGAGGCGTCGGGCACGTGCTCGACGATGGCCTCGAAGAGGTCGCGCATGTTCTCGGTGCGCTTTTTCCAGTCCGTGCTAGCCCAGCCGTCGCGTCCGGCGGCGTAGATGACCGGGAAATCCAGGGCCAGGTCCTCGGCGCCGAGCTCGACCAGCAGGTCGAAGACCTCGTTGATGATCTCTCCCGGGCGCCCGTCGGGTCGGTCGCACTTGTTCACGACGACCAGCGGCTTGAGGCCGCACTCGAGCGCCTTGGAGAGCACGAAGCGGGTCTGTGGCATCGGGCCCTCGGCGGAGTCGACGAGCAGAAGGCAGCCGTCGGCCATGCGGAGCACGCGCTCGACCTCGCCGCCGAAGTCGGCGTGGCCGGGGGTGTCGACGATGTTGATGCGGAACTGCTCGCCGTTGGGCCGGCTGTAGGTGACGGCGCAGTTTTTCGAGAGGATGGTGATGCCGCGCTCGCGCTCGATGGGGTTCGAGTCCATGATGAGCCCGTGCTGACCGCCGGCGAGCTTGTCGAGTTCGCCCGCGCGGAACATGCCCGACTGCTTGAGGAGCTGGTCGACGAGCGTGGTCTTGCCGTGGTCGACGTGGGCGATGATGGCGACGTTGCGGAGGTTCCGGGGCTGTTGTGGGCGGGTCATGGGCGTTCCCCTCGCGGTGCGGGGCTGGGCGTTCGTTCGGATTCTGCACGGTCCCCAGAGAGTCGAGAGTGTAGGCGGTCGGGAGGCTTCGAGACGATCGCTGCCGATCAGCCCGCGATAATCCGCCCCTATGGCGAACATCCTCGTTGTCGGCCCGCACCCGGATGACCAGGAAGCGGGCATGGGCGCGACCATCGCGAAACTCGTCTCGCAGGGGCACGACGTGCTGCTGCTGGACATGACCGACGGCGAGCCGACGCCCCTGGGGTCGCCCGAGATTCGCGCTAAGGAGAGCGCCGCCGCCGCGGACCTGCTCGGGGTGAAGCGGGTGCAACTGGGGCTGACCAACCGGCGCGTCGAGCACACGCTCGAGGCGCGGCACCGGGTGGCGAGCGTGATCCGGGCGCACCGGTCTCAGGTGGTGTTCACGCCGTTCTTTGAGGACGCCCATCCCGACCACGTGGCCGTGACGCGGATCGTGGAGGACGCGCGTTTCGACGCGAAACTGACCAAGATGACGTTCCCGGAGGTGGCCGGCGTGCGCGAGGCGACCGGGCGCGGGGCGGAGCAGCCGAACTATCCGCGTTGGCTGTTCTATTACTACGCGACGCACCTGCGTGCGGTGCCGGCGCCTTCGTTCCTCGTCGACGTGACCGGTTTCGAGCAGAAGAAGGTGGCAGCGATGGAGGCGTACCACTCGCAGTTCGTCGCACCGGGGAAGATCGGGGCCCAGCCGCAGGGACGTACGGCGCGGGAGTGGGCGATGAACGCGATGGGGTACTGGGGCACGCGCATCGGGACGCTGTACGCGGAGCCGTTTTTCTCGCGCGAGCCGCTGGGGCTGACGGGGCTGGGTGAGGTGGCGGGGTTGGGGGCGTGAGGCTTGGCGCTTGAGGGCGCTCAGCCGCGGACGTCGATGAGCCGCCCGGCGTTCACCGCGGTGGCCGCGGCGTTGCGGTCGGCGGGGCGGGTGTACAGGCTGATCGCGTCCGGGGCCGACGGACGGGGCACGTCGCCGGAGAAGTCGATCCGCCCCGGGACCACGCCCGCGACGAGGCGCGAGATGTTCGTGTTGCGGCGCTGCGGGGCGTCGCCGACGCTCGGCGCGGCGGCGTCGATGCGCACGGTCGTGGGCGCTTGAGCGCCGGGCGCGCCGGTTCGGCTCGGAGCAGTCGCGGGATGGCCGGTGCCGACGAGTCTCACGCCGCGAGTCTACCTCGGGGGGCGCGCACCGGCTACAAAAACCAGCCCACGCCGCACGTCTGATCGCGGGTTATTGTTGTGATGGTCCGCGATAACCGGCGGACCGGGAGCACACGCGGTGGCGAAACGAGTGACCAAGTCGAGCGGGGCGACGGCGGACAAGGGCGCGAAGGCGCCCTCGCCCACCTACGGGCCGGACGTGCGTGTCGCGCTGTTCAAGGGCGACGACGCGTTCCTGCGCTCGGCGTACACGGACAAGTTGCGCGCCGCGATCGAGGCCGTGGGGACGCCCGTTGACGTCATCCGATTCGACGGCGCGACCGCGCCCGCGGCGGACGTGCTCGACGAGTGCCGCTCCTTCGGACTGATGGCCCAGCACAAGCTGGTGATCGTCGATCAGGCGGACGAGTTCCTCAAGGAGTCCGACGACGAGGAGGAGGAGCAGGCGTCTCCCGCGCTCAAGCGGGGCCCGGCCCGCCCGCGCAAGCGCGACCTCATTGAGGCGTACATCCAGAGCCCGACCCCCGGCGCGACGCTGGTGCTGCGGGCGCAGGGCTGGCGCCCGGGTCGGATCGACAAGATGATCCCGGCGGTGGGGGTGATCGAGGACTGCGAAGCGCCCGATGCGCGCAAGGCCGCCGGCGCGCTCGTCCGCAGAGCCCGCGAGGCTCACGGCGTGACGCTCGAGGCCGACGCCGCGGAACTGCTCGTCGAGCGTCTGGGGCGGTATCTGGGCCCCCTGGTGCAGGAGGTCTCGAAACTCGCGACCATGGCTGGCCCGGGCGGCACGATCACGGTGGCGCACGTCCGCGAGATGGTCGGCCTCACGCGCGAGGAAGAAGCGTGGGGCTTTCAGGACTGGCTGCTCGCCGGCGACATCCCCGCGGCGATGGAGAAGCTGCGGGAGCTGCTCGAGGTCTCGCGCGTGGACGAGGTGCCGCTGCGGTTCACGATGATCGACGCGGTGAAGAAGGTCCACGCGTTCGCCCGCGCGGCGGAGAAGGGTGTCTCGCCCCAGGCGCTCGCGAAGGAGATGCGGATCTGGCCGCCCGACCGCGCCGCGGTCTTCGCGAGAGCCGCGTTGAAGGCCGGCCCCCGCGCCGCCGCCGACCTTGTCGCCCGCGCCGTCGCCAAGGACTACGCGGGCAAGACCGGCGGCGGCGACCCCACGCTCGGCGTCGAGACCCTCGCCCTTGACATCATGCTCACGCTCTCGGGCGGGCCCGCGCCGGCGTCAAGGGGCGCGCGGTGAACGAGCGCCCCGTCATCGGCGTCACCTGCTCGCTCGACGAAAAGGACGCAAAGGTCCGCCGGGCGTACATCGACGCCGTCACCCGCTGCGGCGGCGCGGCGGTGCTCCTGCCGGCGCCGAGCGATGAATCTCACGCAGACGCCGCGGCTCGCGCCTGTCTCTCCGCTATTGACGCCGTGCTGTTCACCGGCGGCGACGACCCCGCGACCGAGCGCTACGGCGTGCCCACGCACCCGGCGGCGACGGTGGTCAGCCCGGCGCGGCAGCGGTTCGAGGAAGCCCTGCTCGCCGCGCTCGACACGCGCCGGAACGTTCCGGTGCTGGGCATCTGCCTGGGCATGCAGATGATGGCGCTGCACGCGGGCGGCGCGCTCGACCAGAATCTGCCCGAATCGCTCGATACCGCGCTGGAGCATCAGAAGGACCACCGCCATGAGGTTCGGCCCGAACCGGGTGCTTCCGGCGTGCTGCGGCTGCCCGAGCGGGGCGCGCCCGTCGCCAGTTGGCACCACCAGGGCGTCAAGCACGCCGGCGGCCTCAGGGTTGTCGCCCGAGCCCACGACGGGCTGATCGAGGGCGTCGACGACCCGGCGCGCCCGTTTTACCTCGGCGTGCAGTGGCACCCGGAGCGCACCGGCGAGGCCGAGCCGGCCGGGGATGCGGTGATCCGCGGCCTGGTCGAGGCCGCCCGGCGCGCCATGACGCGCGGCTGATCCCGCTCAGCGCCGGTCGATGCCCGTCGTTGCGCTCGGCGGGCTGAACACGTCGAGCACTATCGTGTCTTCCAGCGCCTCCGCCGCGTGCGGCAGGTTTCCCGGCAGGTGCAGCACCTCGCCGGCGCGGAGGGTCATCGGCTGCATGCCGGGGCCCGCCGGTTGCCCCGGCTCCGTGAACGTGAAGCGCAGCGCGCCGGAGATCAGGATGGAGAACTGCTCGTTCTCGTGGCGGTGCAGGGGGACCACGCAGCCTTTGAACAGCGTGATGTGCGAGATCATCGCCTTCTCGCCGATCAACCGCCGTCGCTCGAGCAGCGGCATGGGCTGGTCCACGGCGAGCGCATCGAACCGAACGCGGGTGGGGGTGAGCATGACGGACGGTAGCGCGGGCTCGCGAGACCCCGGGGAGCGTCTCAGCCCTTCGAAACCGGCGCGAGCACCGCGACACGGGACTGGTCGCTGACCACCACGCCGCCGGGCCGCTCGACGGTGACGGCGAACGCCGCCGGCTCGCTCACGCGGATCTTGGCGCTGATGGGCACGAAGACTTCGCCGGATTCGGTGATCTCGGCGCTGGCGATGTCGAAGACGCCGCCGTCAACGGGGTGCTTCTGCGCCTTGTCGATGATCCAGAGTTGGTACTGGAACTGCGACGGGTCGTTGACGGCGAGGCCCTTGAAGACCATCCAGCCCTTCTGGAGTTCGTTGTTCCAGATGACCCGCCCGGCGCACTGCTCCTTGCATGTGTCGTCGGCAAGGGGCTTCCACGCGATGGTCAGCGTGTCCGCGCGTCCGACGACCGCCGGCTCGATCATCGCGGGGCCGCGGACCGCCACCGGCTTCGACAC
>JAFLCM010000005.1 GCA_017303565.1 Planctomycetota bacterium | reverse complement strand
GGATCTCGTCGCTCCCGCCGATGAGCGTCGCCACCGACTTCCACACGTTCACGCGGACGGCGATCGGGGCGATCTGCTCGGGCTTGAGTTCGGGGTACTGCGAGCGGGCCTCCTCGACCGCGGGCTTGATGCGTTCGACAAGCCGCGCGATCGCGCCGTGCAGTTCGGCGTTCGACGCCGCGGCGTTCACCGCCCCGCACGCGGTGTGGCCCATGACAACCAGCAGCGGCGTGTGCAGGTGGCCCGCTCCGTACTCGATCGTCCCGGTCTCGCTCTCCCCCGCGACGTTCCCGGCCACGCGGATGACGAACAGGTCGCCCACGCCGCGGTCGAACACGCGCTCGACGGGGATGCGCGAGTCCGCGCACGTGAGGATGGTCGCGAAGGGGTGCTGCCCGGTGGCGACCTCGCCGATGCGGGCGCTGTCGCTGTTGGGGTTCTCGGCTTTCGAAGAAGCGAACCGGGCGTTGCCCTCGGTCAGCCACGCGAGCGCCTGAGCGGCGGTCGGCCCATCCGACGCGTTGGCATGAGCGGGCGACGGGGCCATTTCGCCGTGCGCATCGGCCTTGGCGGCCTCGGCGGGCGCGGGCGTCTTGCTCGGGTCCTGAGCGGACCGCGTGGCGGAGGCCTCAGGCTTCGCAACCGCCTTGGGCGCGGGCTTCGCGGCTGCGGGCTTGGGCGCGGCGGTGCCGGGCTGGGTGTGCGGTGCGGTGGCGTGATCGGTGCCGGATCCACCGTCCGCGAGCACGGCCGTGCCCGTCGAGGCGGTGAGAAGCAGCGCGATCAAGTTGGTGCGCGACAGGTTCATGGTCTTCGCTCTCCTGAAGAGGATGGGTTGCCCGAGCGGCTCAAGCGTCATTCGAGGCGCCGAGCGGGCACGCCGCCCCCGCCGGGCCATCGGCCGATGCGGGTCGTGAGTTGACCCGCGAGCCGGGCATCGGGACGCGAACGAGTCGTCACCCCCGCGCCACCCGACCCCACGGAAAGGCCCGTCGGCTGGAGCCACCCGGCGTATGCGGTTATCGTGACCCTCGTGCGACGCGTTGTCCCAACCGCCCTGACCGCCAGCCTGCTGTTGTGCGGGTGCGCTTCTCAAAGCGCCGTGACGTTCCGCGTCACCGGCGCTCCGACCGAGCGCGACCCGGTCAGGCTCGCCTACGTGCAGGTGGTGCCGCTAGCCATGTCCCCGGTGCCCCTGCCCGTGAGCCTGGAGACACTCGAAGAGTCCGCGGCGGCGGGCTCCAGCGGCCTGACCGACGCGGCCGGCAAAGTCACCCTGGCGGTGCCGCCGGACCGGGCGTGTGACGTCACCGTCTCGGCGCCGACGCCGGGCGTCGGGGTGTGGCGTGGGCGTCTTGACGCCCGGGGACGGCTGACGCCGATATCCGGGGTCGAGGCGGAGACCGCGCTCCGCGTCGAGACTCCGTCCAAAGGCAGGAACGCCACGCCATGAGCCCGCTCCGGATCATCGCCATCGCGCTGCTCGCCGCCGCCGCGCTCGTCTCGGAGCCGCCCGCTCCGGTTTCGCCGCCCGCCGGTTCCGAGCCCCGGCGGGTGGAGCCCGCGGGCTCAACCCCGCGCCAGCCGGCGCGGCGCCTGCTCCGCGAGGGGACGTTTCTCTCTGACCGCCAGGGCTGGATGCGGCCGGTCGGCGCCGACCGCTGGGCGTTCATCTTCGACCCGGCGGACGGCGGCACCGATGCCCCGATGGCCCTCGTGCCGTCGCTCAAACTGATGGAGATGCGCCGCATCGTCGAGGCCCGCCCGGAGACGGTCACGTTCAAGGTCAGCGGGCGGGTGACGGTGTTCAAGGGTCGGAACTACCTCCTGGTGACGTTCTTCACGAGCGTCGCCGACGCCCCGGAGGCGGACTCCAACCCTTCGCTCACGCCCGAGCAGGAGGAGCAGGCGCGGCGGGCGTTCGACGACATGATGGGGCGGGACCCGTCCGAGGACGCGAACGCCGACGCCCTCGTCCGCTCGGTGGACCGGGCGACCCCGAACCAGTCGGCCCGCCCAGCGCCGAGCAAGCCGCGGACGCCCGACGCCCCCGCCGACGCTTCCCTCGTTCGGGAGGGCGTGATGATGTCCTCGCGGCGCGGGCGGGTGCTGCGGGCGAACACCGGGGAACTGGTCTTCGCGCCCGATTCGGCGCCCACCCGCGCGGGGAGCGCCCCGGCGGCGCACGCCACGCCGCTGCGGCTCATCCCCTGCCTCAACCTGCAGGAGATGGAGCGCCTCATGCAGAGCCACCCGGCGAGCCTGCAGTTCGAGTTGTCCGGGCCTGTGTATGTGTACGAGGGGCGGAACTATCTGATGCCCAGCATGTACCTGATCGTGGCGGACCGCGACGGGAACCTGATCCCGGGGCAGTGACACCGCTGGGGATCGCCCCGCGTGGTATCCTCCCCGCGTGACGCCCTCTCAGAAGCCAGGGATGTTGACGAAGGCCGGCGCGACGCCCGCCGTCGCGGTCTCCGACGCGGACCGCGCCCCACAGGGCGTCGTGCTGCTGGAGTTCTCCACCGAGGTGTGCAACCAGGTCGGGGGGATTTATCAGGTGCTGCGCTCCAAGGCGAGCACGATGGTCTCGCGCTGGGGCGACCACTACATCCTGGTAGGGCCTTACGAGCAGCGCCGCGCCGAGGTGGAGTTCGAGCCGCGACCCGCCACCGGGTGGATGAAGCAGGTGGTCGACCTCCTCGCGTCCCAGGGCCTGACCGTGCACTACGGGCGCTGGCTTGTGCCCGGCAACCCGCGCTGCCTGCTGCTGGAGCACCACCTCCCAGCCCACGAACTCGATCGCATCAAGTACATCCTGTGGCAGCACCACGGGATCGAGTGCCCCGCCGGCGACCCGACCGTCGACCTGGCGGTGAGTTTCGGCGAGGCCTCGCGCCGCGTGCTGGCGGCGGTGTGCCACGTCTCGAGCACGCACAAGAACCCCGAGAAGCGCCGCGTGCTGGCCCACTTCCACGAGTGGCTGGGCGGGCTGGCGATCCCGCTCGCCCGGCACGACCGCATGCCGGTGACCTGCGTCTTCACGACCCACGCCACGCTGCTGGGGCGCTACATCGCCAGCAACGACGAGAACTTCTACAACCACCTCGGCTGGTTCAACGACGCGGAGCAGGCGGGCAAGTACAACATCCGCTGCCAGCACGCGATGGAACGGGCCTGCGCCCACGGGGCTCACGTCTTCACGACCGTCAGCCCGGTGACGGGCGAGGAGTGCGCTTCTCTCCTCGGACGCCCCGTCGACATGGTGCTGCCCAACGGCCTCGACATCGCCCGGTACGACGTCGGCCACGAGTTCCAGACGCTGCACGCCGAGTTCAAGGACCGGATCCACCGGTTCACCATGTCCCACTTCTTCCCGTCCTACCCGCTCGACCTGGAGCGGACCATCTACATGTTCACGAGCGGGCGCTTCGAGCCGCGGAACAAGGGGTTCGACCTCTGCCTCGAGGCGCTGGCGCGCCTGAACGCGCAAATCAAGGCCTTCGGCATCCCCGTCAACGTGGTGTTCTTCATCGTCACCTCGCGACCGGTGCGGTTCATGCTGCCCGAGGTGCTGCAGGCCGCGGGCGTCCTTGGCGAACTCCAGTCGGTGTGCTCGGCGATCGCGAGGGACATCGAGTCCAAACTGTTCCCCCTCGCCGCCGCCGGCGAGCGCGTCAACGTCGACCACCTGGTCGATCCCTACTGGGCGGTCCGGTACCGGCGCACGCAGCAGGCGCTCCGCCGCCCCGGCCTCCCGCCCGTGGTCACGCACGCGGTCGAGGGCGAGGGCGCCGACCCGGTGCTGAGCTACATCCGGCAACTCGGCCTGTACAACCGTCCCGAGGACCCCGTCAAGGTCGTCTACCACCCGCAGTTCATCACCTCGACCAACCCCCTGTGGGGCATCGAGTACGAGCAGTTCGTCCGCGGGTGCCACCTCGGCGTGTTCCCCAGCGCCTACGAGCCCTGGGGCTACACGCCGCTCGAGTGCGCGGCCCTGGGCGTGCCGGCGGTGACGAGCGACCTCGCGGGCTTCGGGCGCTACATCCAGGAGAAATACCCCGACCACGACGACTGGGGCCTGAACGTCCTCAAGCGCCGCGGGCGCGGCTACCACGACGCCGCCGCCGACCTGGCCCGCTGGCTGCTCGCCTACTGCCGCCTCGACCGCAAGGGCCGGATCGACCTGCGCAACCGCGTGCAGCGCCAGAGCGAACTGTTCGACTGGGGTCGGCTGGGGCGTGCGTACCACCGGGCGCACGACCTGGCTCTGGAGCGGGCGGCACCGCTGGAGCCCGCGGGCTCAGACCACGCGCCGTCCAAGCCCGAGCCGTCCAAGCCCGAGCCGTCCAAGCCCGAGCCGGGGACCTGACGCATGGGGTCCCTGACGTTTCTCGCGCCGGCCGCCGGGATCATCGCCGCGAGCGTGGCCGTTCCCGCGATCCTGTTCTTCTATTTCCTGAAGCTCAAGCGTCGCCCCGTGCGGGTGAGCACGGTGCGGTTCTGGGCCGCCGCCGCCGAAGACCTTCAGGTCAACGCGCCGATCCGCATGATCCGCCCGTCGTGGCTGCTCTTTCTGCACCTTTTGATCGCCGGGGCGCTGTGCGCCGCCGCGGCCCGCCCCGCGATCCGCAGCGAGCAGGCCGAGCGGGGGAAGGTGGTCATTCTCATCGACCGCTCCGCCTCGATGAGCGCGACCGACGCCGGCCCACCGGAGGGTCCGGCGATGACCAGGCTCGAAGCCGCCCGCGCCGCCGCCGAGACGATCGTCCGCTCGCTCGACGCCACCGGTGCGCAGGCGATGGTGGTCGCGTTCGCCGACCGCCCGGTGGTGCTGGCAAACTTCACGCCCGACCGCGGCGCGCTCCGAAAGGCCATCGAGCAGGTTCTTCCCACCGATCAGCCCGCCCGCTTCGACGACGCCCTCGCGATGGTCGGCGCGTTCGCGGCGGGCTCAGCCGACAACCCCGACGACCGTGTGTCCCTCGTGGTCATCAGCGACGGCGCGGCGGCACTCGACCCGGCGCGCCCCGCCCCCCGCCTCGGCTCCGTCCCCACCCGCCTCGTCCGCGTCGGTCCCAAGCCGGGCGACGAGGGCGGCAACATCGGCATCGTCGCCATGAGCGCCCGCCGCGACTACCAGGACCCCGGGCGGCTCCGCGTCTTCGTCCGCCTCCAAAGCACCGAACGGGCCGGTGCCGACGCCGCGGTCGTCTGCGAGCTCGACGGGGTCGAACCGATCACCCGTGTCATCAAGTTCGACCCGGCCGCGACGGCGGTCGTCGAGCAGTCCGTCACCTTCGACCTCCGCACCACCGCGGCGAACACCGTCCGCGTTTCCTTAAACCGTCGCGATGCGCTCGCGGCGGACAACGCCGTTCACGCCACGCTGGCCGCGGCCCGCAAGCCGGCGCTGTGGCTGGTCCGTCCGCGCGGCGCGAACACGGGCGCGGACGAGAACCTCCGCGTGGCGCTCGAAACTCTCGACCCCGCGGCCCTGCGCGTCTTCGAGGGGGCGATGCCGGACGTGCCGCCCCCGGGCGACGCGAACGCGCCGGACCTGGTGGTCATCGATCGCGTGAGCACACCCCGTCTCCCTCCGGGCGTGCCGACGCTGAGTTTCGGGACCGGGCTTCCCATCGAGGGGCTGCGCGTCGGCGCGCCCGCGCCCTCCCCGGGCGGCTTCACCCAGTGGGACCGCAACCACCCGGTCATGCGGTTCGTCACGCTCGGAGACGTGTTCCTCGACGCGGCGAGCGCCGTTTTCACCGATGCCCTCGCGCCGGGCGTCACCGCCACGCCCCTCGCATGGGCCCGCGAGGGCGCGGTGATCACGCTCCTCCAGCAGGCGGGTGTTCGCAGGCTGCTCGTGGGCGTCGACCTCACCGCGTCCAACTGGACCAAGGACACATCGTTCCCGCTGTTCGTCGCCAACGCGGTGGACCACCTCACGCTGCGGGGCGAGGACAACGCCGCCCGCTGGTTCCGCACCAGCGAAACGATCGAACTGCCCGCGCCGCCCGGGATGGGCGCGGGAGACACCGTCGCGCTCGCCGCCGAGGGCGGCCTGAGGGCCGAAGGCACCGTGAGCACCGAGTCGGGCGTCTGGCTGGGGGTCCTGCCGCGGGCCGGCCTCTACCGTGGCGGGGGCCTGACCGCCGCGGTGAACCTGATGGACCCGGTCGAGAGCGAGTGCCGCACGCGTGACACCATCGACGTCGGCGCGGGCACGGCCACGTCCCAATCCCCCGAGAGCCTGGCTCCGAGGGAAATCTGGACGTGGCTGGTGCTCGGGGCGCTGCTATGTTTGTGCCTCGAATGGCTGCTGTTCGCCTGGCGAAGCCGCCTCTAGCCGCATCATCTCTCTCTCCGAAAGCCACCATGCCCCACCCGCGCCGCCGCGTTGTCGCCACCACGCTCTCGCTCCTCGCCGCCGCTGGCGCCGCTTCCGCGCAGCCCGCGGACGCGCAGCAATGGACGTTCGAGATCGGCGCGTCCCCCTCGTTCACCTTCGAGGCGGACATGGACGACAACGCCGGCTCCGTGTCGGTGTTCCGCACCGGGCTGGACGCCGACTTCGGTGGCCCTGTCGGCGATCGCGCCCGACTGTCCTTCGGCATCTCAGGCGACATCGCCAACTACGACTTTCAGGACTTCGACGTCCGCGGCGTCACCGAGGAGCCGCTCGACACCGCCTACCAGACCGTCTTCTCCACGCTTTTCTCCTACTCGTTCGACGACCAGTGGTACACGCTGGTGCGCGGCAGTGTCGGTTCGGGTTGGGCGGAGGACGCCGACTTCGGCGAAGGCGTCTTCGGCTCCGCCGCCGCCGGCCTCGGCTACCGCTTCAGCGAGAACTTCAGCCTCGCGCTCGGCGGCGGTTTCATCACCCGCCTCGAGGACAACGTCGCGTTCCTGCCGCTGGTCGTCGTCACCTGGAACATTAACGACCGGCTCACCCTCGCCACCACCGGCGTCGGCCTGACGCTGACTGCGAAACTCGACGACCAGTGGAGCGTGTACCTCCGGGGAGGCGGCGAGTTCCACCAGTACCGCCTTGACGACGACGCTGCGGTCGCCCCCGGGGGCGTCTTGAACGACCTCCGCATCCCGATCGGCGTCGGGTTCACCTGGAAGCCCGCCGGCGGCCTGTCGCTCTCGCTCGAGGGCGGCGCAGTCGTGTACCAGCAGTTCGAGATCCGCGACGACGATGAACGTGAACTTGACGAGATCGAAACCGACCCGGCCGCGTACGTCGCGGGGCGTGTGACCTACCGTTTCTGATTCGCCCCGACAGCGCCGACGGTTCGGCAGGCTCGACCGACCTCAATGCCCCACCGCCATGACCATTGACCGCCGCACATTTCTCGGCGCCGCCGGGCTGACCGCCGCAATCCCGGTCCTGTCCGGGCTGCCCGCGGCCCGCGCGGATCAGGCACCCGCCGAAGAGCCTCGCCGCGCCGCCAAAAATCTCGTGTTCATGGTCGCCGACGGCATGTCCTTCGGCACGCTGAGCCTGGGCGACATGGTGCTTCAACTCCGCGACGGATCGCGGGCGCACTGGGTCGGCTTGATGAACCGGGCGGGGACCCGGCGCGGGCTCGTTGAGACCCGATCGGCCGACGGCTTCGTCACCGATTCCGCCGCCGCTTCCACCGCGTGGGGCATCGGCGAACTCGTCGACAACGGGCGGGTCGGGATGACCCCCGACGGACGGTTCCCAACACCGATCCTGATCCACGCCAAGCAGGCGGGCAAGGCCGGCGGACTGGTCACCACCACCCGCGTGACGCACGCCACCCCCGCGGGCTTCTCTTGCAACGTGCCGACCAACCGCGACGACGAGTCTCGCATCGCGGCCCAGATGCTGGAACGCCGCATCGACCTCATGGTGGGCGGCGGCGCGAGGTTCTTCCCCGATTCGCTCCTGGCCAAGCACCCGGACGTGGAGGTGATCCGCACCCGCAGCCAGTTCGACGCTTTCGCGGGCGGCGCTGTGGGCACGGGCCCGCTCCTGGGCCTGTTCGCCGGCAGCCACGTTCCCTTCGAGGTCGATCGGCGCACGCTGTCCTTGCCCGTGCCGAGCCTGGCGGAGATGTCCCGGGCGGCGCTGGCCCGCCTGGAGCGTGCCGGCGGCGACGCCGGGTTCGTCCTCCAGATCGAAGGCGGGCGCGTCGACCACGCCGGGCACTACAACGACGCCGCGGGGCTGATCGACGACATGATCGCGTTCGACGCGGCGGTCGGGGCCGTGATCGAGTGGGCCGCGAACCGCGACGACACGCTGGTGATCGTCACCGCCGACCACGCCACCGCGAACCCCGGCCTGACCGAGTATGGCGCCAGGGGCGTGAAAGGGCTGATGAAGACGCTGAAGTTCCGCCACTCCTTCGAGTGGATGGAAGGAAAACTCGCCTCCAAGTTCCCGCTCGCCAACCCCGAGCCTCCAGAGTTCGGAGACGGGGACATGGCGCACGCCACCGGGATCGACATCAACCCCGCCGACCTCCGCGACATCATCGAAGAGGCAACCGGGATCGCGCTCTCGAAGGGTGAGACGGAACTGCTGGCACGCTGGAAGCGCGGGGAAGCGGTGGACGGCTTCGCGCTCGCCGGCGCCCGATACGGACCGCTGGGCGCCGTCATGGCCAATCACACCTTCGTCGCCTTCCTCAGCCCCAACCACACCTCGGACCCGGTTGAGATCACCGCCTTCGGGCCCGGGTCAGAGCTCATCGCGCCCTGGCAGCAGATCAACCGGGTTCACGCGGCGCTGGTGAAGGCGCTGGACCTGCCCCCGGCGAAGCCGGTGGCCTGATCGCGTCGGCGTGGCGGTTGAGCACCCGCGCGGTGAGCACCAGGCCGATCACGCACAGGAAGGAACCCCAGAGGTACGGCGCACCGGGCAGGTGCATCGGCGCATCCGTCGAGATGAAGTACTTGAACATCGGCGCGGCGATCGCCGGGCCCAGGATCGCCGCCAGACCGCTGTTGAAACTCGTGAGCGCTCCCTGAACCTCGCCCTGCTCATCGGGCCGCACGGCGCGGGTGATGATCGACTGGATCGCCGGTCCGGCGATGCCTCCCAAACTGGCGACAAGCACCAGCGCGTAGATCATCCAGCCCCGCGTCGCCAGGCCGTAGGCGGCGAACGCCGCGATCCCGATCGCGATGCCGACGATGACCGACCTCGGCTCCCCCATCGCGGGGATGATCTTCCGCGCCAGCCCGCCCTGCACCACCGCGGCGCCCACGCCGACCAGCGTCAAGGACAACGCCACTTCCCATGGCTCCCAGTGGTAGCGGTACTGGGTGTACAGCGCCCACGTCACGTGCAGGCCGAACTGCGCGATGTTCATCAGGAACAGCGCCGCGCCGAGCCCCAACACCACCGGGTACCGCGCCATGTGGCGCGTCGCGGCGATCGGGTGCGCCCCCTTCAGGCTGAACGCACGCCGGTTCTCCGGCGCCAACGACTCGGGCAGCACGAAGCACCCGTACGCCCAGTTGACCAGGCAGAGGGCCGCAGCGGCGAAGAACGGGAGCCGCACCGCGTGGGTGCCCGCGAACTCCGCCAGGCCCCGAGACCATTCCGGAAGCTCCGCCGCGTGTGTGCCCAGCCACACAGCGCCGGCGTAAATCCCCCCGCCCATCAGCGGGCCGAACACAAAGCCGATCCCGAACGCCGCCCCGATCATCCCGAAGCCCGCCGCCCGCTTCTCGGGGGGCGTCACGTCCGCGATGTAGGCGTTGCAGACCGTGATGTTCGAGCCGCTGACCCCATTGAGCGCCCGCGTGAGGAACAGCACCCACAGATTGGGCGCCAGCGCCTGGGCGATGAAATCCAGCCCGGAACCGAGCAGCGACAAAAGGATGACAGGGCGCCGCCCGAACCTATCTGACAATGAGCCAAGAACCGGCGCGAAGAAGAACTGCATCACCGCGAACGTCACCGCCAGAAGCCCGTACGGCACCGCCGCGGTTTCGGGCGACGCGCCCTCGCCTTGCAGCTCTTGCACCAGCCTGGGCCCCACCGGGATGAGCAGCCCGAACCCGAGCACGTCGAGCAGCAGCGTCACGAAGATGAACCGGACGGCGGGCTTGTGGGGCTGCTTCACTGGAGTGGTTCCGGGTTTCGGCGGTCCGGGCGGGCTTGCGAGCGGCGGTTAATCCTCGAATGTCCCCGAGATGGGCGAACGGGCCACGCGTACGCCGCTGGTTCTTCGGCCGGCGAGGGACGGAACCGCCGCATGGCGGAACATTCGCAGGCGCGGCAGGCGGCTGAAGATAGCCGGAACAAGAACCATGAGCGTACACCCGTGACGAACGCATGGGATCCTGAGGTCTGGCTCGCGAGTCCCCGAAGATTGTTCCGCAATCGCCGAAGGAGCCGAATCGGGCCATCCGGCCAGCCCAGAATGAAGGCTTGAAGCGCGGGGTTGGGGCTGGCATACTGTCGGGTCCACCCTTTCCGGTGTTTGTGAAAGAGCAGCCAATGCCGACCGCCGCCGGTGCCCGCAAGCAGACCCAGATGAGTCAGGACACGCCCACGACATTGCCCAAGAGCGTGCTGGTCGCGGAAGACGAGCATCTCATCGCGACGAACCTGTGCTCGCACCTGCGGGCGCTGGGGTGCCGACCTGTCGGGCCGGCCCGCGACGGCGCCGCCGCCGTCGAGGTCGCGAAGTCCGAACTCCCCGAGATGGCGCTGCTGGACATCCGCATGCCCCAGCGTGACGGGCTGGAAACCGCGTCGATCCTGTGGGAGCTCGGGATCCCGTCGGTGATCATCACGGCGTACTCGGAGCCGCAGTACGTCGACCGCGCGCAGCAGACGGGCGTCTTCGGCTACCTCCTCAAGCCCGTCGCGGGCGACCTGCTCCGCGTGGCGCTCTCGGTGGCCTGGGCCCGCGCCCAGCAGACCGAGAGCGACACCAAGCGCGTGCACCAGTTGGAGAACCTGCTCGCCAACCGGCGCATCATCGAGCAGGCCAAGTGGAAACTCGTCGAGACCCGCCGCCTGACCGAGCCCGAGGCCCACGCCCACCTCCAGACCGAAGCTCGCAACCAGCGCAAGCGGCTCATCGACATCGCGGCCGCGATCATCGGCACCAGCCCGGCTGGTGACGGTGCGGCAGGAAACTAGCCTCCATCAAGCGCGGATCCCGGCTGATCTCAGCCGGGCTTTTCCCATCTTCACACCCGGTGCGGTTTTCAGCCGGCTTGTGAACGTATTTCTCTGTCAGTTCTCACCTTGCGCGCACCCAACTCCGCCCGGAATGGGTTATCTTCCACCCGCGAACCGACGGTCGCGCAAGAGCGTTTGGAGGAGATGCTCTTTCGCGGCGAGTCGGTTCGCTCATTTTTGAGTCAACGCAAGCGGCGTACGGCTCAGAGTTCCGGGGCGAACCCGCGGCGGAGGGTGTTCTCGCACACCGCCCGGGGCTCGACGAACTGGAGCAGGTAGTCGGAGCCGCCTGCCTTGCTGCCGACGCCGGACATGCCGAAGCCGCCGAAGGGCTGGCGGGCGACGAGCGCGCCAGTGATCCCGCGATTGAGGTAGAGGTTGCCGACGCGGAACTCGCGCCGGGCCTTCTCGAGGTTCGCGGGCTTGCGGCTGAAGACGCCGCCGGTGAGTTTGTAAGGCGAGTCGTTCGCCATCGCCAGGGCCTCATCGAACGATGCCGCACGCATGACGGCCAGGACCGGGCCGAAGATCTCCTCGCGCGCGATGTCGTGCTCGGGCTTCACGCCCGTGAAGATGTGCGGACCGACATAGGCGCGTCCCGTGGCAGCCTCGAGGCCCGGGGGGACCTCCAGCCCCAGCGCGAGCTTGCACTGAGCCTTGCCGCGCTCGACGTAGTGCAGGATCTTGCGCTTCGAGTCGGCGTCGATGACGGGGCCGATGTCGGTGCCGGGCTTCGAAGGGTCGTCGATGACGAGCGCCTTGCTCGCCTCGACCAGCCGCTCGACGAAGTGGTCGTGGGCGGCGCCGTTCTCGGAGGGATCGACTACGATCACCCGCGAGCACGCCGAGCACTTCTGGCCCTGGAACCCGAAGGCGGAGTGGCGCACGCCCAGCACGGCCTCGTCGAGGTCGGCCGATTCGTCGATGATCAAGGCGTTCTTGCCGCCCATCTCGCACACGACTTTCTTGACGAACGGCTGATCTTCCGGGGTGACGCCGGCGGCCCTGATGATGTCGAGGCCGACGGCCTTGCTGCCCGTGAAGGCGATGAGGGCGACGCGGGGATCGCGGACGAGGGCCGCGCCGGTCGTCTCGCCGGGGGCGGGGCAGAAGTGCAGGGCGTCGCGGGGGGCGCCGGCCTCCCACAGGATCGCCGCGAGCAGCGATGCGATGCCCGGGGTCTGCTCGGCCGGCTTCATCACGACGGTGTTGCCCGTCACGAGGGCGGCGACGGTCATGCCGCAGCAGATGGCCAGAGGGAAGTTCCACGGCGAGATGACGACCGCGACGCCGCGGGGCTGGTACCACTGCTGGTCGAGCTCCCCGATGTAGCGGCCGATGCGCGCGGGTTCGAAGAGCGGGACCGCGAGGCGGGCGTAGTACTCGCAGAAGTCGATCGCCTCGCAGGTGTCGGCGTCGGCTTCCTTCCAGGTCTTTCCAGCCTCCTTGATCATCACGCCGGACAGTTCATCGCGGCGGCGGCGCATGATCGCGGCGGCGCGTGTGAGCACTTGAGCGCGCTCGCGGGCGTCGGTGTCTCGCCACCCGCCGAACGCCGCCGCCGCGCGGGACACCATCTCCGCCGCCTGCGCCGGTGTGCGGTCGTTCTCGACCCGGGGAACGGCGGCGCTGACCACCGCGCGGGCGAACGAGTCACGGACCTCGCGCCTGGAAAAGTCCCGGAACGCCTCGTTCACGAATCCGCGACCGTCGCCCACGCCCTTGACCGCCGGTGTGAGGGCGTGGCGCTCCGCGGCGACCTCGAACAGGTCGGGCTTCCCGCCGCCCGCCGGCTTCTCGTGCGGGCTCCGCAGCAGCGACCCCTCGTCTGCGTTGTCGAGGAACCCCGCCTTGAGCCACGATTCGTTGCTGGTGTTCTCGAGCAGACGGCGCACGAGGTACGCCATCCCCGGGATCATGTCGCCCACCGGGACGTACTCGCGGACGCGCAGGCCCATCGCTACCGCGGCGGCCTTCAACTGGTCGGCCATGCCGTGGAGCATCTGCAGTTCGATCGCGCTCCTCGGCAGCCCGCGGCGTTCCAGACCGTCGAGGGCCGCGGCGATCGAGCGGACGTTGTGTGAACCGAGCGCGAGTTTCACGCCGCCCTCGGAGGCGTTGCGCGGGGCGGCGTCGAGGAAGACCTCGGTCATCCGCTCGAAGCATGCGTCGGTCTCCGGCTTGGTCCCCCAGACGGGGCAGGGCCAACCCATCATCTCCGCGTGGATGGTCTCGTAGTCCCAGTAGGCGCCCTTGACCAACCGAACGGTGACGGTGCGACCGGTGCGCCTCGCCCACTCGCACACACGCCGCGCGTCGTCCTCACCGCTCTTGAGGTACGCCTGCATCGCAAGCCCGGCGCGGAGGTCCACCTTCTCGCAGCAGCGCTGGAACAGCTCGATGGTCAGGTCCTTGAGCGCGAACTGCTCCATGTCGAAGTTGATGAAGACGTTGCGTCGCGCCGCTTCTTCGAGCACCGGCACGAGCCGGGACATCAGGTCGCGGATTGAGCCCTCGGTGTCGATGGGGCTGACCCGCGCCGACAGCGAGGAGATCTTGATGGAGACGTTGACACGCGGGATCTCGCCCAGATGGTCGCGCTCCAGCCCCTCGTTCCGCGCCCACCCGCCCACCGCCCTCGGCAGATTGGCGATCAGGTCGAGGTACTTTCGCTGGTACGCCTCGGCCTCGGCGTCGCTCACGCAGGCTTCGCCCAGCAGATCGACGCTGAAGGCGATGCCGCCCTTCCAAAGGTCGCTCAGTTGCGGCAGGGCGCTGGCCGCGTCGGTGCCGGCGATGAACTTCGCGGCCATGCCCTTGATCTGGGAGGAGATCGTGGACGTCATCAGCCCCTTCGCCAGCCCGCCGGCGGACATCCCCAGCCCCATCCCCGGCGGCAGCGTCACCCCGGGCTGCGACAGGTAGTCCGACAGGTGGTTGTACACAGCGTCGGGGGTCTTGAGGGCCGGGAAGCAGTCCACGAAGCGGAACAGCTGCACCTTGAAGTTCTGGTCCTTCATGGACCAGTCCATCAGTTTGTCCGACCAGAACTTGGCGCTCAGCAGGCCCGACTTGTTGCCGCGGGCGTGCCCGAGCATCTCGCGCCCGATCTCTCCGATGCGCGCCTCTCGGCGCCCGCCTCCCACGGCGGGCTGGGCGCTGGCGGAAACGGCGACGGGCTTCGGCGCTTTGCGGGAGAACAGAGCCATGCGGGTTCCTTCAGGGGGCCGATCTCGGAGGGCCGGTCGTAGAGGGGGAAGAGAGTGTACGGGGCGGAATGGGGACCGCGTGGCCGGTGACGCGCCGGATGGAGCTCGCCTGCAAAAGCGGTTTACGTCGCGGGCCCCGCGGCGACGAATCGGAGAGGCCGGCGCCCGCTCGCACGCGGTCGGAGCTCCGTCGCGCCCCCGCTGGTCCGCCGGCGTCGGCCACCCTACGGTGGGCCATGCACGACCTTCCGCTTCTGACCACCATCGCCGCGGGCTTCGGGGCCGCGTGGCTGTTCGGGCTGATCGCCCGGGCGGTGCGCCTCTCCCCGATCGTCGGGTACCTCGTGGGCGGGATGGTGATCGGCCCGTTCACGCCGGGGTACGTCGGTGACGTGGACGCCGCGACGCAGTTGGCGGAGATCGGCGTGATCCTGCTGATGTTCGGGGTGGGGCTGCACTTTCACCTCGAAGACCTCCTGCGCGTCCGCAAGATCGCCGTCCCCGGCGCGGTGGTGCAGAGCACCGTCGCGACGCTCCTGGCGGTGGGCGTGTTCGCGCTGTTCGGCTGGCCTGTCACGCAGGGCATGGTTTTGGGCATGGCGCTCTCGGTGGCCAGCACGGTGGTCCTGCTGCGGGTGCTCCTGGACCGGGGCGTCCTGAACACCCCTCACGGCCACGCGGCGGTGGGCTGGCTGATCGTCGAGGACATCTTCACCGTGCTGGCGCTGGTGGTGGTGCCGATCCTGGGCGCGACGGCCAGCGAGCCGGGAGCGACTTCGACGGCGGGAACTACGGGGGGGACAGGCTCGCACGCCGTCACCATCGGCGTGGCGTTCTTGAAACTCGGCGTCGTGGTGGGCGTGGCAATCGTTGCGGGCAAGTACCTCGTGCCCTGGCTGCTCGCGCAGGTGGCGCGGCTGCGCTCGCGGGAACTCTTTACGCTGACGGTCCTGGTGCTCTCGATCTCGTTCGCGGTGGGCGCTTCGGTGCTCTTTGGCGTCTCGGTGGCGCTGGGGGCGTTCCTGGCAGGGATGGTGGTGGCGCAGACGCCCGCGAGCCACCAGGCCGCCAGCGACGCCCTGCCGATGCGCGACGCCTTCGCGGTGCTGTTCTTCGTGTCGGTGGGCATGATGTTCGACCCCGGCTTCCCGCTCCGCGAGCCCTTGATGACGGCGGCGTGCTTGGCGATCGTGCTGATCGGCAAGCCGCTGGCGGCGCTCGCGGTCGTCTGGGCCTTGGGCTACCCGGTCCGGACCGCGCTCACCGTGGCGATCGGCCTGGCGCAGATCGGGGAGTTTTCGTTCATTCTGGCGCAGACGGCGACACGGCACGGCGCGCTGCCGGAGAGCGCGACGCAGCTTCTGGTCGCGACCGCGATCATCTCGATCGCGCTGAACCCGATCCTGTTCGGGCGGATGGACGCCTTCGAGTCGTGGCTGAAGAAGCGTCCTCGGCTGTGGCGCGTGCTCAACGCGCGGGCGGAGCGAAGGGGCGCGGCGCTGAACGCCGCGGCGCCAACCAGCGCCAGGGAGAAGCCCGGCACGGAAAGGCCCCTCGCGCTGATCGCGGGCTACGGCCCGACCGGGCGGCTCGTCGACGCCCTGCTCCGCGACGCCGGCCTGCGCACGGTGATCATCGAGACAAACCTCGAGACCGTCGAGCAGGTGCACAGGGCCGGAGGGAACGCGATCTACGGTGACGCCACGTCCCAGGAGATTCTCGACCAGGCGGGCGTGCAGCGGGCGGTCCACTTCGTGGTCACCGCGCCGGACCCGTCGGTGTGCGTGGCGACCGTGGCCGCGGCCCATGAACTGAACCCCCGGCTCGAGATCACCGCCCGGGCGAAGTACCTCCAGCAGCGCGACGCGCTCAAGACCGCCGGGGCCACCACGGTCATCGTGGAAGAGGGTGAGGGCGGGCTGGCGCTGGCCCGGCACGTCCTGGCGAGGCGGCAACTCGACCCGGCCCTGACCGACCGCCTGCTCGCCTCGCTGCGCAAGGTGTGGGGTCTCACGGCGTGAGCCATGGGGGCGGCCCGGCCTGCAGCGCCCGGTTTCCCTAGGATTTCGGGTGACGCCCAAGGGCCCCAAGGTGCTGGTCGCGATGTCGGGCGGCGTGGATTCCTCCGTCGCCGCGGCGTTGCTCGTGCGCGCGGGGTACGAGTGCGTGGGCGTGTTCATGCGGCTCGGATCGCCGGGCGAGGCGCTCGACGTGCTCACGCCCGACGCATGTCCCCTGGAGAATGGCAGGCCGCTCAAGATCGGGCACCAGGGCTGCTGCTCGATCAACGACGCGGCGGACGCGCGGCTGGTGGCGGCGGAACTGGGCATCCCGTTCTATGTCGTGAACTTCAAGAAGGACTTCGGGCGGATCATCGACTACTTCGTCGACGAGTACGCCGCGGGCCGCACCCCCAACCCTTGCGTGCGCTGCAACGACTGGCTGAAGTTCGGCAAACTGCACGAGTACGCGCGGCAGATCGACGCGGGCTTCGTGGCGAGCGGGCACTATGCAAGGGTGGTCGAGTGGCCGAGTGGTCGAGGGGCGGGGGCTGCACCCGCCCGGGACTCGGCCACTGCTCCACTGGACCACTCCGCCACTTCGCGCCGCCTCGCGCGCGGCCTCGACCGGTCGAAGGACCAGTCGTACGTGCTCTTCGGCGTGCCGCGGGAACGGCTCGGGCACATGCTGCTGCCGATCGGGGGGTTCGAGAAGCCCGCGGTCCGCGACATGGCCCAGAAGTTCGGCCTGCCCACGTTCGACAAGCCGGACTCGCAGGAGATCTGCTTCGTCCCCGACAACGACTACGCGGGGCTGGTGGAGCGTCGCCGCCCCGAGCAGGCACGAGAGGGCGCGATCGTGGACGCCGCCACCGGCAGCGTCGTCGGCACGCACGAGGGCCAGCACCGATTCACGATCGGGCAGCGCCGGGGCTTGTCGCTCTCGCTCGGGCACCCGGTGTACGTCGTGGGCAAGGACCCGGCGGCAAACACCGTGACCGTCGGGCCGAAAGAGATGCTGGTGGCGGCCGGCTGCACGGCGGGCGAGGCGAACTGGCTCGTCGATGAGGCGCGGTTCGCGCAGTGGACTCGGGTTGAAGCGAAGTACCGGTACAACACGCCCGCCGCGCCCGCGTCCGTGCGCCTGCTCCCCGAGGCGGACCCGGGATCGGCGACCCCCTCGGGGCGGTTGGGGCGGTTCGAGGTGCGGTTTGAAGAGCCGCAGTCGGCGGTGGCGCCGGGGCAGGCCGTGGTGTTGTACGAGGGCGACGCCGTGCTCGGCGGCGGGTGGATCGAGCGCACGGAATCCGCGGCGTGATGGTTGGCGCGGGCGCTTCGGTCGTGCCGATATTCGGTGTTCATTCCGCACGCGCCCCGGCGAGACCTCCATGCCACCCACCACCACCGTTCTTGTCCTCGGCGGCGGCCCCGATGCCGAGCGCGAGGTCTCCCTCAAATCGAGCGCCGCCATCGCCGAGGCCCTCCGCGCCTCGGGCCGCTTCGGCGTCGAGTACCGCGTCATCGATCGGTTGAGCCAGAGCGACCTCAAGGCGCTTCAGGGCGACGTGGTTTTCCCGGCCCTCCACGGCAAGTGGGGCGAGGGCGGGCCGCTCCAGTCGCTTCTGGAGGCGGACGGGCGGCCCTTCGTGGGCTGCGGCTTCCGGGCGGCGCGGGCGTGCATGGACAAGGTGCTGACCAAGACCTTCGCGGCGAGGGCGGGTCTCGATGTCGCCCCGACGATGATCCTCGACCCGAGCGACGACCTGCTGCCGCTCCCCTTGCCGGTGGTGGTCAAGCCGATTTTCGAGGGCTCGACCATCGGACTGCACATCTGCAAGACCGCTGAAGACTGGAAGCGGGCCCACGCCGCCAGCGCTGCCAGCGGCAAGCCCTGCATGGTCGAGCCGTTTGTCAGAGGTCGCGAGTTGACGCTGGGGATGATCGCGTCGCGTGCCGGCGGGCGGGGCCTGGAACCCCTTCCATTCATCCAGATCACCCCCGCCGAGGGGCTGTACGACTACGAGGCCAAGTACAACCGCAACGACACGAAGTACCTGGTCGGCCCGCCAATGCCAACCGACGTACGGGACCGCGTTGGGGCGCTCACCCGAACACTCGCCGAATCGATCCCCGACGGCGTGCGCCACCTTTGCAGAGCCGACTTCATCCTCGACGATGAGAACCGGGCGTGGTTCCTGGAACTCAACACCATGCCCGGGTTCACGGACCACTCGCTGGTGCCCATGGCCGCCCGCACCGCCGGGCTGGATATGCCCGCGCTGTGTTCGCACCTGGTTGACGCGGCCTTGAGCGGGCCCCGCTGACTCCGCCGCGGCCCCTTCCCCTCTGTTTGTGAGCCCATCCGTGCCTGAGAAGAAGACCCGATCGAAAGCGACTGAAAAGCCCGGCTTGGGGGCGCGACTGCATGCCTGGATCACCGGGCCGGAAGACGCCGAGCGCTCCGGGCTGGATTCCCTTCTGAACGCCGGCGGTCGGATCATGACCGGCGTCATCATCGTCGTGCTCGGAGGCTCGTGGGCTTTCGGGCGCGGGGCGCTCGAACGCCACGTCTCGGCCTTTGAGACCACGCCGCCCGCCATCAAGATCGAGTGGCCGTACGTCGAGAGCGCCGACGGCGAGACCCAGCTCACCTGGGTGCCCGCGCCGGTCCAGAAGGACCTGGAGCGGATGATCTCTCACGAACTGACCCCCAGCCCGTTCGATCAGGGCGCGCTGGTGCGGGCCGCCGAGCGCCTTCAATCGACCGGCTGGTTCGCCGACCTCGGCGCCGTCCGGCGCGAGGCGGGCGGACGCGTGCGTGTGACCGGCGAGTGGCGGGTTCCCGCCGCGGTCGTCAAGAAGGACGGGCGGTCTCACTTGGTCGCCACCGACGGGGCGATTCTGCGGATGCCCGAGGGCACCGAGCCTCCCGAGCGGCTGTACGTCATCGCCAACCCGTCGACCCCCGCGCCCCTCTCCGACACCGGCGCGATCGCCTGCGGCGTGCCCTGGAAGGGCGAAGATGTGCAGGCATCGCTGGCGCTCCTGAAACTCCTCACCGGGCGCGGGCAGGTGGCCCGCCAGGTCGCGGGGATCGACCTCGGGGAGTTCGGGCGTTCCGCGAAACTCGTGATCGTCACCGACCGCGGGCACCGGATCGTCTGGGGCTCTCCGGTTGGCGAGACGCTGCCGGGCGAGGTCCACGTCGAGCGGAAGATCGCCCGTCTGGAGCAGAACATCCGAGACTTCGGGCGGATCGACGCCGACCAGCAGCGCGTAGAGATCTACACCCCGGTGGTGCTGGTCGACAAGACCGCGATCCCCGGCGGGGAGTGAGCCGCGCTCACTTCAGGCGCCATCCGATCACTTGACGGTGGGCATCCACGCCGCGAGCAGGTCCTGAGCGGCCTTCAGGTCGCCGAGATCCACCATCTCCGTCACGGTGTGGATGTACCGGGTTCCGACGGTGAGGCCTGCGGCTCGAGCGCCCGCGAGCGACTGCTGGATCGCCGCACCGTCCTGGCCACCGCGGGGCAGGATGGTCCGCTGAGCCTTGATGCGGTGCTTCTTGGCCACGCCCTCAAGGTCATCGATCAGTCGGTAATCCGAGATGATGGAGGAGTCCATGACGTGCAGGCCGACGCCGTTGCCCTGGATGGTCACGGCCTCCTCGCCCGGCACGCCGGGGGTGTCGCAGGAGAGGGTGACGTCGAGGCCGATGCCGATGTGCGGCTTGATGAGGCTGGCGGCCGTCTTGGCGCCGCGCAGGCCGACTTCTTCCTGGGTGGTGAAGGCCACGCAGATCTCGGCGGCGTGGGGCTTCTTGGAATCGTGGACGGCGCGGACGGACTCGACGCCCAGCCAGCACGCCACGCGGTTGTCCATGGCCTTGCTGACCGCCTTGTTGCCGACGATCACGAAAGGCTCGTGCATGACCACCATGTCGCCGATGGTGACGGTCTTCTTGACCTTCGGGCCCGGCAGGCCGATGTCAACGAAGAACTCCTTCACCTCGGGGACCTTCCGCTTGTCCTCCTCCGAAGCGATGTGGACGGGGCGTCCGCCGGGGTTCATCACGCCGACGATGTCGCCGTCGTTCTTGGTGCAGACGAGCACGCGCCGCGAGAAGAGGTTGCGGGTGTCAAAGCCGCCCGCCGCGTTGAGGCGGATGAACCCGCGGTCGTCGATGTGCGAGACGTAGAACCCGATCTCGTCCATGTGGCAGGCGAGCATCAGGCGGGTGTGGTCGCTCGACGCCGTGGGCTTGATCACCTTGCCGCCCGGGCCGCGCGGGAAACGGCGGCAGATGAGCGAGCCCATCCCGTCCTCCTCGATCGCGTCGAACAGCCCCCGCACCTCCCGGCGGATCAGGTCTCGGACGCGCTCCTCGCGGCCGGGGATGCCGGGGGTCTCGCACAGACGACGCAGCAGATCGGTGTTCATGCGGGCGGGCTCGAAAGGTCGATCAACGGGCGGCCGGGGGGGGCCGGGGGGTCGACAGCCGACCACCGGACCACCGGCAAAGGGACGCCAATGTACCCAAACCCGACCCGACGGATGCGGCTACGTCCGAGCCGCGGAGAAGGCCTCCACCGCTTCGAGCACTTTGGGCACGTAGGTGTACGTCGGCCCACCACCCATGACCACCGCGACCTGGGCCACCTCCCGCACCTGTTCGGGGGTCGCGCCGGCCTTCATGCACTTCTCGGTGTGTGACCAGATGCACGGCTCGCAGCGCTGGCTGATGGCGATGCCGAGCGCGACCAGTTCCTTCTCCCGGACCGTCAGGGCGCCGCTGCCCATCAGGGCCTGGAACATCCCGCCGAAGCCCTTGGCGATCTCGGGGGTCTGGTTCTTCATGTCCTTCATCGAGTTGGACCAGCCGGCGTAGTCGAATGTCATGGGAGTGCTCCTTGTGCGTTGTGGGGGTGAGAGCCGGTGCGAGAACGAACCAAGGCAAACTCAGACCTTGACGGCGCAAGCCTTGCCGCCGCCTGCGCCGATGGCCCGCAGCGGCGCGTTCCAGGGCATCGCCGACAGCAGCATCGCAAGCCCGCACGTGCCGGTGACCCCCGCGAACAGCAGGCCCGCGCCCAGGAATGCCGGGACCGCGATGAACAGGGGCGACACCCACCACGCCAGCGCCGAGCCGGCGAGGGACAGCACGCCGACGGTGATCTGCACCTGCCGCATGATCGGGATTGGCATCTTCGTCGCCGGCGCGACGACCGGAAGCCCTTGGGCCTTCCATGCCTCGATGCCGCCCTCGAGCGACACGGCGCTGACCCCACGCGCCGTGAGGCGAGAGACGGCTTCCTGCGAGCGTCGCCCCGACTTGCAGTGCACGATCACGGCACGCCCCTCCGCGGCGGGCAGCGGCACGCGGTCGATCGTGCCCAGCGGGATCAGGCGGGCGCCGTCGATGCGCTCGGCGGCGTGCTCGTCCGGCTCGCGCACGTCGATCAGCACCGCCGCGCTCTCAGACAGGCGACGGCGGGTTTCGGCGGGGGTCATGGTCGCGGTCATGGGAACTCCTTTCCGTGCTGCCGCTCCACGG
>JAFLCM010000499.1 GCA_017303565.1 Planctomycetota bacterium | reverse complement strand
CACGGTCCGGGCGCCGCGTTTGCCGCGACAGCCCCGCCAGCACCAGGTCGAGGTACTTCGTCTGGTGGCACACCACGAACACGATGACCGGCCCGCTCTCCACCGGCCCAACCCCCAGCCGCGCTGTGGCCGCTTCCACCATCAACCGCCCAGTGCCCAGAGCCGAGTGCCTACTCCTTCAACATCTTCAACTCATCCCGCAGGATCGCTGCCAACTCGTAGTTCTCCTTCGACACCGCGTCTTGAAGGCGCTTGAGCAGCTCCGACTTCTGGCTCGCCGGGAGCTTCTTCATGAGTTCGTCTTTCATCCCGCGCAGCAGCATCACCTCGTTCGCGCCCTCGAAGTCCCCCTCGCGCCCCGCCGACTCGTACAACTTCCGCAGCTGCTCCAGCCCCTCGTCGATCGCCCAAAGCGCCCCCTTGGGCTCCCCGTCGGCGATCGCCTGGCTCGCCACCGCCCGCGCCCGCATCATCGTCAGGTACGGGCGGAACTGCTCCAGCACCTCGCCGTCCTCCTCCGTCTCCGCGTGGTCCGCGCACAGGTTCAAGACCCGCAGGTTCCGGCTGGTATCCCGAAGCACCCCCTGGTAATCACCCAAGACCAGCAGGCTGATGTACCGGTGGTAGTACTGCACCGCCTCCTCGCGCAGTTGGCGGCAGTCATCGGGTGACAGCGCGAAATCGATCTCCCCGGGGCCCCGCGGCGGGCCCTCGGCCTCGGGGCCGTCGGGAACCGCCCCGCCCGCCTGGGGCTCCGCGTCGCCCTCGGGAACCGACCCCTCGTCCCGCCCTTCCTGATCCATCACGCTCGGCGGCGGACGCCCTTCCGCATAATCATCCAAGATCGACTCGAAGTACTCCAGCAGGCTCTCGCAGTTCTGGGGCCTCTGCCCATCGGGACGCCCCGTGACCTCCATCTGAAGCATCCCCAGGTCGAGCCGCATCTGGATCTTGGGTTCGCCGTCGTCGCCCTCGATCACCCGGACGTTGATCTGCCCGGGCTCGTAGGGCCACTCGCTCAGGATGTCGCTCAGGTCGGAACTCATCGGGAAGCGTGGGTCAAGGTCGCAGAGATTCGCGGGTGCGGGGGTCGGGGTGGCGAGGCGAGATGAAAAGTCGTTCAGGACGCCCGGGTCCGGATAAGGCTCCGGCCCGTCCAAGGGTACGGGTCATGCGGGTTCCGGGTGGCGGATTTCCCGCACCCGCCCGCCTGCGTCCCCCGGGCAGCGCCCGCGGGACCGAAGTAGGGCAAAGCCGGTCACGAAACCACGAGAACCGTTGCTCGGGGTGGACGCGAAGAATACCATGCACAACTCGCCAGGTGCGAGGAGAGAGTCAACGCGGTTGCACACACGTCAACGTGACCAGTCTGGTTCGCCCCCAGCGCGGGCGGTGCGCGTCGCAGCGCTCCGCGACGCCGTGGCCTCACGCACGCTGGGACTTCGGAACGTCGCAGGGATGCAGGGTGACGCCCCGAGCGCGTCCACCCGTCTCCGGGCAAGGGGGTCCGATGGCACGCGGTGAAGTCGAATCCGACCTTCAGCTCTACTTGCGGCAGATCAACGACATGGGTCTGCTCAACGCCGATGAGGAGAAGACCCTCGGGTGGTCGGTCAAGAACGACGAGTGCCCCTGCGCCCGCGAGCGCCTGGTGCAGTCGAACCTGCGCCTGGTCGTCTCAATCGCCAAGCACTACACCAACCGCGGGCTGTCCCTCACCGACCTGATCGAGGAGGGCAACATCGGGCTCATCCGCGCCGTCGAGGGCTTCGACCCCGCCCAGGGCGCGCGGTTCAGCACCTACGCGTCGTGGTGGATCAAGCAGGCGATCAAGCGCGCCCTCATCAACGCCGCCCAGCCTATCCACGTCCCCGCCTACATGGTGGAGTTGATCGCCAAGTGGAAGCAGGTCAGCGCCAAGTTCGAGGAGGAGCACGGCCGCCAGCCCACGCTCGACGAACTCGCGCACCTGCTCGACATGCCCGCCAAGAAGGTGAGCATCATCCGCAACGCCGGGCGGGCGATGTACCTCCCCTCTTCCAGCGCCGTCGACGACGACGGGCAGCCCATCAACTTCTCCGACGCCATCGCCGACACCCGCAACGGCCGCCCGGAAGAAACCATCCTCCGCCGCGACGAACTCAGCACCATCTACAGCCTTCTCGACGCCATCGACGAGCGCGAGGCCCGCGTCCTGCGCCTCCGCTTCGGGCTCGACGGCAAGGAACCGCTCACGCTCAAGCAGATCGGGCACGAGATCGGCCTCACTCGCGAGCGCGTCCGACAGATCGAGGTCGAGGCCCTCCGCAAGCTCAACCAGCGGCTGCTCGACGAGCGCCCCAGCCAGTACTTCAAGCCCGAGGCCGGAGACGCGGAATCGTCCGACGAACGCCCCGCGCGCCGCCCCCGCGCCCGCAAGAACGGCGCGCCCATCACCCGCGCCGCGGGCTGACGGGGACCGCTCGACCGTCACCGTACAATCGCCCGCCATGAGCGCCAGCGACCAGC
>JAFLCM010000498.1 GCA_017303565.1 Planctomycetota bacterium | reverse complement strand
CTCCGCGCATCTCCCACCCCCGCATCCCCCATCAACTCCGCCCTCAGGTGCGGCGGCAGCCTCACCGCCTCCGATGACCCCGCCACACCCCCGAACCGCTGCCGCACCCTGTAAATCGTCAGCGCCGCCCGCCCCAGTTCATCGTGCCGCACCACCATCTTCTCGCGCTGACCCTTCGCCTTGCTCGGCGAGGGCCCGATCGGCTGCTCGATCACGTCCGCGTCCGCCTCGATCACCCCCTCCACCACCGCGAGATACCGCTTGTCCGTCTGGCGCAGCTCGAACTGACGCCCGAGTTTCCAGTGCGCCTCGTCCGTCTTCGCCGCCACCATCACGCCCGACGTGTGCCGGTCCAGGCGGTGCACCACCCCGGGCCGCGCGAACTCCTTGCCCACCGTGCTCAGCCCGCCGCCCGATGCCGAGTTGTACCGGAAGTGCCACGCCAGCGCGTGCACCAGCGTCCCCGTGTTGTGGCTCCGCGCCGGGTGCACGATGATGTCCGGCGACTTGTTGATCACGATCAGGTGATCGTCCTCGAACATCACCTCCAGCGGGATGTTCTCCGGCTGGATCTCCGTCACCGGCGGCGGCGGCACCACCACCTCCACCTCGTCCCCGATCCGCAGCTTCGTCGACGCCTTCGGACGCCGACCGTTCACCGTCACCCCGCCCTCGTCGATCAGCCGCTGCAACTGGCTGCGGCTCATGAACGTGATCCGGTCGGTCAGGTACTTGTCGAGCCTCTTGTCCAGGTCGCGCTGCAACTTGAACGTCACCCGCGCCAGCCCCTCATCGTCCGCGTCCGCCCCGCCGCCGATCACACGGCGCACCGCGTCCGCATCGACCTTCCCGCCCGGCAAAAGCAGGTCGTCGCCGACTTCGGATTCAGGCGTCTCAGGGTTCTCGGCGTCGGGACGGGCCATCGGGCCAACCTCACCGCGGCCCGCGCCGCCTCAGGGCTTGGGCTGCTCCGCCGGGGGATTCGCGGGGGGATTCGCGGGCGGCGTCTCGGGAGCAGGAGCCGGCGCAGGCTGCGGCTTGTTCAGCGACTTCAGCACCCGCTCGACCTCTTCCGGCGAGACCTTCTTCACCTCAACCCCCGGCGGCGCGTTCACGATCGGCGCGTTCGGGTCAATCGCGGGCGTCGCCGCGACGGGCGGCGTCGTCTCCGCCACCACCGGCTTGGGCTCGCGCGCCGACTCGGGCAGTTCCGCGCTCGGGAACGCCGGGCGCACGTTCTTCAGTTTCGCCAGGTGCGTCATCCGCTCGTTGGCCTTCAGTTCCTGGTCGATGAACCCCGACCGCTTCGCGGCGTCCGCGACTTCCTTCATCACCGCCACGGCGCCGTCGATGTCGCCGCCGTCCGCCAGCAGCGAGGCCTTGAACCACCGCGCCTGCTGCACCAGCAGTTCCGGCGCCGACGAATCAGCGAGCACCGCGTCCACCTGGGCCCGAGCCTGCTCGGCCATCGACTTTCTCCCCGCCTCGTCGAGCCTGTCCTCGGGGTTGGGCTTCAGCGCGTCCGCGCCGGGCTTAAGGCCACGCCGCGCCGCCTCCAGGTACAGCCGCGCCGCCTCGATGCGGCTCATCGCCGGCACCGCGCCCTGCCCCGCGTGCGTCGAGGCGTTCTCGACCAGCGTCGCCGGGTTGCCCGCCGTCAGCGCCGCCCGGAAGTCCCCGTACGCGTCGTCGAGCTTCTGCACCCGGCGCTTGTCGAGGTAGTCCTTGCCCACATAGACCAGCACCACAGCGAGCAGCGCGTAGATGGCCCACGAGCCGTACTTCTGCAGGAACCCGATCAGTTCGGTGTTGAGGCGCGACTCCTGAAGACCGGCGCCGACCTGAACGTTCTGCTGTCGTTGGTCCATGGACATGGGGCGTTGCTCGGAGAGAAAGGTCTCTGTTCGGGCCGTCCGGCCCAGACCGGAAGGGCCAAGAGGATAGGCGGCCCCCGGAAAACCGACAACGCCCCGTTACCCCCGCAAAATCGGGTGAAAAGCCCACCGCCCCGGCGCTTCCAGCACCCCGTCCGGCACCAACGCCCGACGCACCCTTACTGCCAGTTCCGCAATCCCCCGCCCTTCGTGCGCATCCGTCACCACGTCGCAACCGCCGACTTCTCCGAGAGACCCGCGCGTGCCCACCCGCAGCATCGCCGTGCCGTCCCTTGCGCCCATCAATCCCGGATCGATCCCGCCCGAGGCCGCGTCAACACATACGACCACCAGGTCCGCCCGCGCCACCGCCTCCGCCGCCGACGCCCGCGCCTCGAGTTCCAGTGCGCCGGCGTCCACGCGCCAACCCGGCGTGTCGATCCACTGCACCACGACGCCGTCGAGGCACAGCGCCGCGCCCACGTGGTCGAGCGTCGTCCCCGCGTGCTCGCTCACCACGGCGAGCGCTTGTCGTGCCAGCGCGTTCAGCAGCGTGCTCTTCCCCACGTTCGCCCGCCCCACCGCCGCCACCGTCGGCGCGACGAGCAGCCAATCCAGCGCCCGCTCCCGCGCCGGG
>JAFLCM010000497.1 GCA_017303565.1 Planctomycetota bacterium | reverse complement strand
CACCACCTACGGCGAAAAGACCGTCATGCGTATCCTCGATACGCGGTCCATCTCCGTCGGCCTCGACGAACTCGGCTTCGACGAGAACGCCCTGACCATCTGGAAGCACCAGATCGATCAGCCCCACGGCATCGTCCTTGTCACCGGCCCCACCGGCAGCGGCAAGACCACCACCCTCTACGCCTCGCTGCGTCACATGGACAAGGTGACGCAGAACATCTCCACCGTCGAGGACCCCGTCGAGTACCACCTCGACGGCATCACCCAGACGCAGATGCACGACAAGATCGGCATGACCTTCGCCCGCGCCCTCAAGGCCCTCCTGCGCCAGGACCCCGACGTCATCATGGTCGGCGAGATCCGCGACCAGGAGACCGCCCACACCGCCATCCAGGCCTCGCTCACCGGCCACCTCGTCCTCAGCACCCTGCACACCAACGACGCCCCCAGCGCCATCACCCGCCTCGTCAACATCGGCGTCGAGCCCTTCCTCATCGCCGCCGCCGTCAACGCCACCCTCGCCCAGCGCCTCGTCCGCAAGGTCTGCAACAACTGCAAGCGCCCCGCGACCATGAGCGACGAACTCGCCGAGATGCTCGAACTCCAGGGCATCGACCAGTCCTGCGTCCTCGAGGGCGCCGGCTGCGACAAGTGCCGCAAGACCGGCCACTCCGGACGCCTCGGCATCTACGAGCTGCTCGTCGTCGACGACCACCTCCGCGACGTCGTGGCCCGCAGCCCCAACGTCACCGAGTTCCGCCGCATGTGCGTCGACCGCGGCATGGTCACCCTCCGCCAGGACGGCTTCGCCAAGGTCAAACTCGGACGCACCACCGTCGCCGAGGTCCTCCGCGTCACCGAGAACGCGATCTGAACCAGCTCAGCCCCGCTCCCGCTCCGGATCGGGAAAGTCCCGGTACAGCGCGCTCACGAAATCCGTCACCATCGAGTACACCGGGTGGTGCAGACGCTCCACCTCGCCCGCCCGCGTCGCCACCACGCCGAATGCCGCGTCGAGTTGCGCCAGGTCCCGCGTCGACACCACGATGTGAAACTCCCCCAGCCCGGGCGGGCCGAAGCCGAACTTGCGGCGCTGCAGCGACCAAGACTCGATCACGCCGCGCCCCTTCAGGTGCCCGAGGTACGCGTCCACCGCCCCCGCAAACTCCAGGTCGCGCCGCGAATCCTTCAGGTTCACCCACATGTGGTAGTGGTTCATCGTCGCTCCCAAGTGCGCTCATCGTACCGCCAGCGTCCGCGCGCAAGAAAACACCGGGCGCTCTCGCGCCCGGTGCTTGGAGAGTCCTCGTTCCAACAATCCCGCTCAGCGCCGACGGCGGAGCCCGATCAGCCCCGCGGCGCCCAGGAGCGACGCGGCCCCCGGCGTCGGCACGCCGATGAACCCGCCCTCGCCCAGCGCCGTCCCGTAGAAGAAGTACACGTTCTGGATCCGCGACAGGTCGAAGTTCGCGCCCGCGTTGCCCAGGCTGAACACCGCCGCGTTCTTGATCATCCCGCCCGAGCCGGTGATCCCGCCGTTGCCCGTCGCAACGTCGTCACCCGCCGACAGGATGCCGTACTGCGGCCCGTCGGGGTTCGTCGGCGGCTCCAGGTCGGCGCCGGGGAAGCGGTCGCCGGGGCCGAAGAGGCCGATGCCGGTCGACGAGATGCCGTAGGCCCGCGTGCCCGGAGCGCCGATGTTCAGCGCGCCCGAGGCGTACGCCCACTCGCCACCGATCACACCGCCCGCGGGCTGGCCGTCGGGGTCGTAGACCACCACCGAGCCCGGTGCCAGCAGCCCGCTGTCGCGGGTGAAGGACTCCGTCGGCCCGGTCAGGTCGAAGAACACCGCCGTCAGCACCTCCGCCGGGACGGTCACGTCCGCGCTGGAGGTGTTGGTCAGCGTGACCACCAACTGGCCCGACCCGCTCACCTCGAACATCGCCGAGGCGGCCAGGCTGCCGGAAGACCCGCTGAAAAGAACCCCGCCCTGGCTGCTGCCCGCCATCGCGGCGAGCGCGCACACCGACAGAGCCACAGATTTGCACATCGACATGGAAGATCCCTCCTAAGCCCGACGGTTCCTAGGCCGTCGGACGACGTGTTGCGGCGCGCGAAACGTATCCCTCGCCGGATGCGGCGCCCGTGAAAAAACCTTAACGGCTCAGGCCCGCCATTCAACCCCCCGCGCCCAAAACCCGACCAACTTGTCAAAAATAGCCGCCGGGGAGGTGACACCACGCTGCTTTATGGGACTCAAACCCCCGCCGAAGGCAGCCCCATGCACCGCCTCCACACGCTCACCTGCCCTAGGTGCGTCTGGCAGTGCCCGTCCAGCAGGAACGCGCACATCATCCCCATCTGCGGGAACAGCGACCGCATCCGTTCGTTCTGCGACGGGTTCGGGGCCCGAAGCACCTCGTCGGACGCCTCGCTCACCGCCGCCGCCGCCGCGCCGTAGCGATCAAAGAACCGGGACATGATCTCGTCCTTGCCCGGGTACACCTTGCATTCAGGATCGT
>JAFLCM010000496.1 GCA_017303565.1 Planctomycetota bacterium | reverse complement strand
GGAGAAGACCTTCCTGCCCTCCTCTTTTTTGAGGTCGGGTTCGGAGTTGGGTGTCTGGGTGGGCGCACCCGTTTCGGGGTTCTTCTTCTGATCCTTCTTGGGGTTGGGCGGACGGGAGAAGTCGCCGCCGTACTGGGCGTTTGCGGCGGGGGCGGAACTTGAAAAAACCACCCCACCAATCACCAAACAAAGTCCAAGAATCAGGCGCGGAAAATGCGTGCCGGAAAGCAGGGTCCGCGGTGCGGCGTGAGCAAGATTTTTCGCCTCGTCCGACGCTCGGTTATTCATCGTAAGACCTTTGTCGACAAGCACTTGAGTCATGCACGCAGATTCGGACAAGTTTCATGGGGCTTTGGCGTCACAGTCGATACATCGGTGGTCAAGAATGGTTCGCGGCGGGCCGTGGAAACCGCTCGCCCCGGAACCAAGAAAGTCGTTCATCTCCCCGGCTCGGTCCGATCACACTGAACCGGGGAGAGCGTCCGCAAGCGTCGCTTCGGTGCCCTTGGGCGATCACCCCGGGCAGCAAGGAGCCATCCGGCCCATGATTTCGATCAACAGCGTGAACTCCGGTTCCGGGCCTTCGGGGGCGTCGCCCCTGCAGCCCGGCCGCGAATCGTACCCCGCCGGTCTGCGGGCGAACGCCGCGGCCTCGATCGACGCCGACCGGTCCGACCGGGTCGAGTTGTCCGAGGCGGCCCGCGCCCTCGCCGCCTCGCCGACCCCGATCCGTGAAGACCTGGTCGCCCGCATCCGGGCGCAGATCGCCGACGGCACCTACGACGTCGACTCCCGCATCGACTCGGCGATCTCGGAACTGGCGAAGGACCTGAACCCGATCAACCTCGACCGCGCCCCGCAGTCCCCTTCGAGCCTGAGCTCGGGCGGTTCGCTGTACGCGTGATCGACGAACGAGCATGAGAGCCTCGCGACCGCCCCGGTTCGGCCGGGGCGGCTGCTTTTTGGGGTTCGGTGTCAGTCGAAGCGCTGGGCGGCCTTGAGGGCGCGTCCCTCGGGGAGCGTCCAGCGGATGTCGAGTTTCCACGAGCCTTGTTTGCGCTGCTCGGGCACGCCCACCAGTGAGAGGCGGTAGGTGCGGGTGACGCGGTCGTAGGCGCGGACGTTGGCGTCGGTGTCGACCAGGTCGACGCGCCAGCGCTTGACCTGCTCGCTCCCGCCGCCGGCGTTGGCGACCGGCGGCGTGTCGCGGAAGAGTTCGATGACGACCTCGCCGAGCCATTTGACGCTGTCCTCCCAGCGGTCGCGGAGTTCGAGGTAGAGCTCGAAGCGCTGCTCGCCGGTGGCGGGGTCCTTGGCGACGCGGGAGAGCGGGTGGATGGCGAGTTGGACGGGCGCGAAGGGGCTTTCGGTCTCGCCCGCGGGGCTGACGGGCCCGCGTCCGCCGCCCGCGCCGCCCTTGCGCTCGATGCCGCAGGAGGACGCCGAGAACTGGCACGCGATGACGAGCAGGGCGGCGGCGATCCGGCGCGTGGGCGTGGGCGTGTCCATCGGCGCAGTCTACCCCGCGGGGCCGGGTCGATGGCGTGATTTCAGGCGGCGCGCTCGGTGGGGTCTTCCCCCTGCTCCGCGGGGGTGAGGCGTCGGCCGGCGGTGACTCCGGCGATGCGGAGCGATGCGACCAGGGCGCGCTGCGACGCCTCCAGAGCGGCCACCGCGCGGGTGTTGTCAGCGATCAGTTTCATCAGGGCGTCGAGTTGAACGCGCTGCTCGCGGAGTCGGTCGTGGCTCTCATTGAGTTGTCGCTCGCGCTCGGCGGCGGAGCGGCGTTCGGTGGTCCACATCCACGCCATCAGGCCCGCCACGCCGAACTGGACCAGGGGCGCGAGCGCCGGGGCCAGGGAGGTCTCGTCGATCATCGTCGATGCTCCTGCGTTCGATGGTGACGGTTCAGGCGAAACGCCGGTACACGCAGCGGTAGCCGAGGCTGAAGGCGCGGCCGCGGTCGACCGGGCCGGCGGCGTCGAAGCTCACGAGGCGCATCGAGGCCCACGAGCGGCCCGAGTGATCGACGAGCGTGCCGGCGGTGACGCCCTCGGCGACCGCCCTGATCGCGTCATAGAGCGTCCAGAGCGCGGCCTCGCTGGCGGCGACGAGGCGCCCGGTCTGCGTGATCGTGAGTTCGAGCACCGCGTCGTCGCGCGTCGCGGGGACGAAGTTGGAGCCCCGGAACGGCGCGGTGGTGAGGCGCCCGGCCGGCCCCGCGTCGAAGCGGTGCGGGCCGGAGTTGAAGAGGGGCAGCGAGAGGAATGAACTGGCCATGGTCGCGGGTTTCCGGGGTCAAGGTCGTGTGAGAGCGGTCGGGTTCAGGCGGGGATGGTGGTCTCGGTGACGGGGTCGGCCACGCCGTCGGTGCTCCACGCGAGAAGGGTGATGACCTGAATGACGGCGCGCCCGGGCGCGGCGTCGTGCGTGACGGAGGACACCACGCAAGCGGCGCTGAAGCGGCGCAGGCGGGCGGGGGCGGCGCTCTCCGCGAGCGAGAACGCGACGGTCGCGGCATCGCCGGGCTTGGCGG
>JAFLCM010000495.1 GCA_017303565.1 Planctomycetota bacterium | reverse complement strand
CAGCCCTCAAACGCTCATTCACCCACGCAATCCCAGAGATTCCGCTTCGCCTTCCGAGTTCTTCAACGGCCTGATAGCAGGCTCCGCAACTGGACGCGGTACAAGCGGGACCTGAACGCCGACGGCGACTGGGCCGACTCGGACGAGATGGACGACTCGCGGACGCACAACGCCGCCAACGAGCTGACCGGGCGCGACACCGACACCTCGGGCGTCGACAACTATGCCCTGATGTACGACGCGGTGTAGAGCGGATGCCCGGCACGCCATTCCGTTTCCTGAACACATGAGACCAAACCCCGATCCCGCGGCGGATCACGCGTCGGCCTGGCTGAGCGGCCTCGGCTACCACGTGGAGCGGGTTCCCGAGGGCGTGACCAAGACCTGCGACCTTGTCGCCGACCATCCCACCGGGCGGCTGTGGGTCGAGTGCAAGGAGGACCACGCCATGAGCCCGGGCTCGGTGCAGCAGACCCTCGCGAGCGGCGAGCGGCGGCGGATCCCCTACTACATCAGCCAGAAGGCCATCAAGCAGGGGTACAAGCGCTGCGCCATCAAGTCCATCAACGCCCGGCACATGGACGATCTGGTCCGGGGGCTGGTGCTGGATCACCTGCGGCGGAGCCACCCCCGGATTGATCCGGCGGGCCACACCCCCGCAGAGCGCGACCAGCGCGTGAGGGACCTGATCCGCCGCGTCGTGGTCACGGCCGAGGCGCTGACGGTCGAGGTCGCCGCCGGGGACATCGCCCGCTCCTGGGGCCCGGTCGGTGCGCCGGGACGCCGCGACCGAGGCGGCGACAATCAACCGCCGTCGCCTTCGTGCCCGTTCACGCCGACGGTCACCGCCGCCGACGGCGTCGAGGTGCTCACGCTGCCGATCCGGATCAAGTGCCACGACGGGCGGCGGATCCTGGTGAGCCCCGAAGGCCACGACCTGACCGTGCACACGGACGACGACGGGAGGCGTGTCCCCCGTCCCAACCTGGTGGCGGCGGTCGGGCGGGCCTTCGCCCTGCACCGCGAGCTCGTCCGGACCCGCGGCACCATCCAGCGCGTGGCGGCGAGGTTCGGGATCACTGAAGCGTGGGCGCGGGCGCTCCTGGACCTCACCACCCTGAGCCCGAGCATCCTGAAGGCGGTCCTGACGGGCACGCTGCCGGCGACCGTGACCCTCCAGGACCTGCGGAACGCCGCCGAGCACCTCGATTGGTCGCTCCAAGAAGCGGCGCTGAAGGTGTGAGGCGGGCCTCGCGATTCAAGAGCGGATCCAGCGCCCGCCGCGGCTTGATGCGCGGGCAACGGGACGGAGGGATCAGCGTTCGCGGGGTCAGAAGAGGGGTCGCAGGCCCGTCAGGCCGCGTTGAAGGGGCCCTCAACGGCCCGTGAAACGGCGTTGACGGGGGGGGAGGGGGGGCGGCTCGGAAGTTCATCGATAAAACGCACCACGGGATCCGCGTTGGCAGACTCCGAGTGGTTCTTGGCAACATCCTTCTGCCCGTGGGGCGGAATCCGGCCATCGCGACCAGAAAAACCGCGAAATCACGCAGCGGGAGACGCGAAGAGAGCAAAAAGGCAGACTCGTTAGAAACGAGTCTGCCTTATAAGCGGAGAGGGCGGGATTCGAACCCGCGTTAGGGATTTTGGTCCCTAAACCGGTTTAGCAAACCAGCGCCTTCAGCCTCTCGGCCACCTCTCCGGCGCGAATCCACGGCGTGTCCGCCGGGTCGTCATGGTTGCACCAAGACCCCGCGAAGTCAAACCGCCGGCCCGTCGCGGCTCCGCCAACGCTCCACGCCCGCGAGAGGCCGCTCCACACCCCGCGGCAATGCCGCCGTCCGTACGATCCCCACCATCGGCCCCGTGGCGGAACTGGCAGACGCATGGGACTTAAAATCCCTCGCCCTTCACCGGGCATCCGGGTTCGACCCCCGGCGGGGCCACTGTAAACGCCGATTCGGGCAGCGTGAAACTCGCATGGCGGAATGACTGGGCGCGCTTGTGGGCGCGCCGCCGTGCCGGAACCCGTCGGAGCAGCCTCAACGGAGGCCCCGACGATGAACGCCGTAGCAAACCAGACGACGCCCGAGCAATCCGCAAGCACCACTGCCCCGGATGCGCGCACGAGGCGCGCCGAGTACCGGATGCGTGCGCGCCGTGTGCGCGCACTCGGTCCGCTGGACGTGCGGCCCGCGGCGGAGCAGGCGCTCGAGGCTGGTCGGGTGGCGCGGGTGGCGGCGGATCGGCTGGCGGCGCTGCTCAAGATGACCACGAGGCCGGGCCCGCAGGCGGACGCGCTGGCGGCGGCGGGACTGTCGGGGAGTGAAGCGGCTGAGGCGCTGCGGGCGCTGCTCCCGCTCGGGAAGGCGCTGGAGCAGTTGGCGGGCGTGGTGCAAGAATGATCGGGGCCCCGGGGGGCGTTTAAAATATATAATATTAAAAAGCGGAAATGGTAAAAGATCCGAAGCAGGCAAAGTTGCCGAAGTACATTATACCGGCTGGCTGCTTGACGGCAAAAAATTTGATTCCTCCAGGGATAGAAAAG
>JAFLCM010000494.1 GCA_017303565.1 Planctomycetota bacterium | reverse complement strand
CTCCACCTTGTCCCGGTGGGCGGCGGAGACGAGCGCGCCCTGCTGGGTCTGCGCGTCCAGCGGGTCGCCGATTCTCAGGGCCGACGCGAGTCCGACGAACCCCGCCACGAACCGCTCGTACACGCCGCGCTGCACCAGCACGCGGCTGGCACACAGGCAGATCTGACCCTGGTTGCTGAAGGCGGCGCGGACCAGTTCGCCGGCGGTGCGCTCGGCGTCCACATCATCGAACACGATCGCGGCGTTCTTGCCGCCCAGTTCGAGCGAAAGTTTTTTGAACCGCGGGGCCGCGGAGGCGGAGATCGCCGCCCCGGTCGCGGTGCCGCCGGTGAAACTGACGGCTTTGACCGAGGGGTGAGCCACCAGCGGCGCTCCGGCGCTGGCGCCGGGGCCGTGCACGATGTTGAGCACCCCGGGCGGCAAGCCCGCCTCGACCGTCAGCCGGGCCAGCATGAACGCGGTCGCAGGGGTGAGTTCGGAGGGCTTGCACACCGCTGTGTTCCCGCACGCCAGCGCCGGGGCGATCTTCCACGTGAGCAGGTACAGCGGCAGGTTCCAGGGCGAGATCAGCCCCACCACCCCGAGCGGACGCTTGAGGACGGTGTTCCATGCGACCGGTGACGCGGCTTCGGCGGCCTGGCCCGGCGCGGGGGCGGGCGCGTCGGTGCGGTAGGTACGCGCCCCGTCGTGCTCGATCGCGCCGGCGAAGAACCGCAGGTTCGCCGCGGCGCGGGGGATGTCCATCGCGCGGGCGAGCGCGAGCGGCTTGCCCGTGTCGGTCGATTCGGCAAGGGCCAGTGCGTCGAGGTCGCGCTCGACCAGATCGGCGAGGCGGCGCAGGCACGCGGATCGCTCCCGGACGGGCGTCGCGGCCCAGCCGAGGAACGCCTTCTCGGCCGCCGCGACCGCCGCGTTCACATCCGAGGAGTCACTATCGGGCAGCGTGCCCCACGCCGAGCCGGTGGCGGGCTCGATCGTGTCGAGCGTGCGGCCCCCGGAGGCGGGAACCAGTCGCCCGTCGATGAGGTTCGCGGCTTCGATGCGCATGGCACAGCGTAGCGTCCGCGCGACCGAAGCGGGCCGGTCGCTACTTCTTGGGCGCGCCGGTGGGGCTCTTGGCCTTCTTCTTGGCGGGAGCGCCCGGCGCCGGCTTCGGCTCCGACATCGACAGGATCTTCGGCGCCTGTGCGCCGGGATAGGTCACGAGCACGTCGCGAACCTTGGCCGCGAGGGTGCCGTCGGGCGTGTAGCCCATCGTCACCGTGTCGATCTCCCGCCCGTCGTCGGTCAGCAGCGTGACGCGGGGCCCGCTGGAGATGGGGGCGGCGGGCTTCGGGTCGGCGGGTTTCTTCCCGGCCGAAGCGGTGCCGGACGGCGCGGGGGCGGGCGGCTCGACCGCGACGAGGTCGGGCTGGCCGGCGCGGGTCGTGAAGAACTCGATCGCCTCGGTGATCTGCTTGGAGTCGACGGGCTTCTTCTCCGTCTTGCCGCCGGGGAGCATCTTGTACCACGCGCCGTTCTGGCGGCGGTAGCCGACTTCCTGCTTACCGGCTTTGACGGTGATCAGCCCGACATCGGCGGGCGAGGTGCCCGACGCGGTGACATCGAGATAGGTCCGGGCCGCGGTGGAGATCGACGTGAGCGCCGAGGCGTTCACGATGAACAGCGGCGTGCCGGAGGGGTCGGAGGAGGCGTAGAAGGTGTTGCCGGCCGCGTCGGCGGGGGCGCCGATGAACACGTCGCGACGCTTGTTGTCGACGACGACCGTGCCGCTGGCGTCGAGCGTGCGGCTCTCACGCTCGGCGGTGATGATCATGCGCGGGGAGTTCAGGCCCGTGGTCGCGGTGTCGGGGGCGGGGCTGTTCTCGATGAACTTCTCGATGGCGACGCGCGCGATGCCGTCGAGCAGCGTTCCGACGCCCTGGGCGCTGGTGCGGGCGCTGACCGGGCGGCTGAGAAACCAGCGCCCCTCCTGCTTCGAGAACGCGAGGGCCTCGTCGCGTGAGATCACGGTCAGGCGGGTAAGGTCGCTCGTCGCGGTGGGCAGGGCGCGCATGACGCGCCAACCGGCGGGGCCGGGCTCGGTGGCTTGCTTCAGGATCGACGCGTCGGTGTTGAACGCGGCCTTGCCATCGATGTCCACCAGCGTTCGCCCGCCCACGGGGCTCGGGCTGATGCGGACGAACCGCATCGAGCCGTCGCGCATGGTGAGCGAGACCAGCACGGGGTTGGATGGCATCGAGCCGCCGCGCTCCTGGGGGTTGGGCTTCAGGTCCGCCAGCGAGCGGAGCAGGTCCTGCACCGGGGTGGGGTCAACGGGCCAGATGGGGCCTTCGACCGCCGGAGCAGGCATGACGGAAGACGCGGGCGCGGCAGCCGTGGCGGGCTGGGGGGCGGAGGGCTGCGGCACCGACCACGCGAACACCCAGCCGCCCGACGCCTCGCGCTTCACGGCACGCTCGCCCGAGGCGGTCTTCACCGCCACGCCGACGATGTCCGCGGGATTGATGGGAAGTGCGACCGCATCGCGGGCAGCGCCGGGGGCACCC
>JAFLCM010000493.1 GCA_017303565.1 Planctomycetota bacterium | reverse complement strand
GCGAAGCCAACCTCGAAGCCGGCGGCGAAGGCGCCCGCGAAGGCCGGGAAAGTGGCCCCTCGGTCATCCGGCACGGGGGCGGGCAAGCCGTCGGGAGCCGCATCGCCCAAGAAGACCGCCGCCAAGACGCCCGCGTCCGCCAAGCGGCCGGCCAAGCCGAGTGGGCGCGGGCCGAAGGCCCCGAGCGCCCCCACATCGACGATCGCACCGGTGCTGCGCGCGGCGGAGCACAGCGCGGCGACGCCGAGCGGCGCGAGCGGGGTCTACGGCGTTCACCCCGGCGTCGAGATGATGATCAAGTGGGCCGCGGACCTGCCCGCCAAGACCGGGCGCACGCTGGACCAGTGGGTGGCGCTGGTGAAGAAAGAAGGGCCTTCGGACCCCAACAAGAGGATTGACTGGCTGCGGTCGAGGCACCGGCTGGGGACGAACTCGGCGTGGTGGATCGCGGAGCGGGCCGAGGGCAAGGGTGGCGAGGACCTCGACCCCGATCTGTACCTGCGGGCCGCCGCGGAATACGTGGAGGAGCAGTACGCTGGGAAGAAGGTGGCGCTGCGCCCCTTGTACGAGTCGCTCCTGAGGGCGTGCCTGTCCTTGGGGAAAGACGCGAAGGCGTGCCCGTGCAAGACGATCGTGCCGATCTATCGCAAGCACGTGATCGCGCAGATCAAGCCGACCACGAGCAGCCGGATCGACCTGGGGCTGGCGCTCGGCGACACGAAGGCGGCGGCGCCGCTGATCGACACGGGCGGGTTCGCGAAGAAGGACCGCATCACGCACCGGGTCGAGATCGCGGCGGAAGCGGACATCACGCCCGAGGTGAGGGCGTGGCTGCGGTCGGCGTACGAGCGTGACGCCTGAGGACGGGGAGGGAAGCGGTGTTCTGGTTTGATGCGCACCTTGACCTGGCGTGCCTCGCCGTGTGCGGGCGCGACATGACGAAGGAGCCCGAGGCGGCGGGCGGGCCGACGCCGCCGGCGGGGGTGACGCTGTCTTCGTTGCGGGCGGGGGGCGTGCGCTTCGCGCTGGCGACGATCTTCATCGAGCAGGTGGACGAGGGGACGGAGCGCTCGCGGCTGACCAACGAGCAGTACGTGGAGGGGGACCTGGCGCACGCGGCGCGGCGGGCGCGGGCGCAACTGGAAGTGTACGATACCTGGCGCGACCGCGGGCTGGTGCGGCTGGATTTCCCGGCCTGCCTGCGCTTCGACCCCGATGTGGGCGAGGTGCGCGGTGGGATGGGGGTGAGCGAGGTCGTCGTCCCGCCGCTCGACGAGCGCGCCAAGGTGCTGGCCGACGGCACGCCGAGGCTCGGCATCCTGATCGAGGGCGCGGACTCGATCGCGAAGCCGGAGGACGTGGCGTGGTGGAAGTCTCGGGGTGTGTGCGCGGTGGGGCTGGCGTGGGCCCGGTCGTCGCACTGCGCGCAGGGGAACATGGGGCGGGCGATCCGGGGGCACTCGCAAAGCGTCGGGCTCTCCGAGATCGGGCGCGAGATGGTGCGGGCGATCGACGGCGCGGGGCTGGTGCACGACCTGTCGCACCTGTCGGATATCGCCTGCGACGAGGTGCTGTCGCTGACGGATCGCCCGGTGATCGCGTCGCACTCGAACTGCCGGGCGCTCCTGGGCGGGGTGAACCAGCGGCACCTGCGGGACGAGACGATCCGGGAGATCGTCCGACGCGGCGGGGTGATCGGGCTGAACCTGTTCTCGAAGTTCCTGCGGGTGGAGCCGCCGCACGAGGGGGCTGGGCGTCCCACGATCGGTCACGCGGTGGCGCACGTCGAGCGGGTGTGCGAACTGGTGGGACACCGGCGGGCCGTCGGGCTGGGGAGCGACATGGACGGCGGGTTCAGCGCGCTGTCGATGTGCGAGGGGATCGAGCGGCCCGAGCACCTTGTGCGATTGACCGAGGCGCTCTCGGCACGCGGGTGGAGCGATGAGGACGTGACCGGCTTCACGCACCTGAACTGGCTGCGGTTCTGGGATTCGTGGGTGAACCCCGCGTTGAGCAAAAGCGGCCGGTGAAATCCCGCGCGTCAGGGGGCTTTCGCGCGGATGCGGGCGGCGGTATCGTCGGCGAGATCGTTGGGGATAGGGATGCTGAGGTTGTACTGGGCGATTCTCCAGACGCCGTCGATGCGGCGGAGCACGCCCGAACCGCGGGTGACGCCGAGGCGGTCGTTGGCGAGCAGTTCGTCGAACCACGCGACCTCGGCACCTGGGGTGTTCACAGGGCAAATGGTGATCACGCGAGCGGTGGAGCGGTAGGTCCAGCCCTTGCCGTTGTCGAAGTGCGGCTTGGCGTAGGCGCGGAACTGCGGGACGGTCCAGCGCTCGGTGGCGTCGGTGCCGAGGAAGACGCCCTCGGGCGCGAAGTGCGCGAAGTAGCGCGATTCGTCGGCCTTCGAAGCGGCGTCGTGGAAGTCGTCGAGCACCGCGCCGATCTGCTGCTCGAAACGGATGGACTCGATCGGGGTGATCTCGATCGGCGCGGGCGGCGTGGGGCTGGAGGTCACGGGGGTTCCGGGGGTTGGCATGGGGGCTGG
>JAFLCM010000492.1 GCA_017303565.1 Planctomycetota bacterium | reverse complement strand
CCGCCGCGACCTGGACCCTTGATCCCTGGACTGCTCCTGCGATCGATATCCAATCCGAAACCCGCTGGATTGATGCCGCGCTCACGCAGCGACCCGAGGTGCAGGCCATCGCGTGGCGGCTCAAGGCTCTCGGTGACGACGAGGCCCTCGTCCGGCTGTTGCCCTGGGAGGGCGCGAGTGCCGGGGTCGATGTGCAACGCGACGACAAGTGGTTCGCCGGTCCCTCGGTATCAACACCTCTTCCCGTCTTCGACATGGGTCAGGCCAAGCGTGCTCGCGTGACCGCTGAACAGATCGAGGCACGGCACGATCTCACGCTCGCCAAGCGGAAGATCGTGGAAGAAGTCCGCGTCGCGTACTCAACGCTCAGCGCCAGCGTGGCCAACCTGTCCCGCATCCGAACCGAGCTCATCCCGATCCAGGAGCAACGGCGTTCGCTGGCAGAGGATGCATTCCGCGCTGGGCAGACAGACGCAACTGGGCTCTTTCTCGCCGAGCAGGACCTTCGACTGGCTCGTCTCAAGGCAATCGAAGTCGAGCGACAGGCTGCAACCGCTTTGGTCCGGCTTGAACGCGCCGTGGGCGGACCGGGAGTGCTGGCAAGAACGTCCGCAGCGGCGGTCGGCGCTGGGCCTTCTCCGGCTACGGCAGTGTCCGCGTCAGGAGTGAAGCCATGACAAGTAGCCCAACGACCACTTCTCGACCGGTCACTCCCTCAGATCGCCACGCAAGCCAAAGGACTTACATGCCCCTGAATCGAACTGCCTCTCTGTTTCTCGCAAGCTCAGCCCTGCTTGTGCTCGCGACGATGCCCGGATGCAAGAAGCATCAAGAGGGCGATGGCCACGACCATGCACCGAAGTCCGGTGCGGCCGCCGCGAAAGCAGACGACCATTCCGGTCACGACCACGGCGGTGGCGGTCACGGCGAGGGTGAAAAAGCGCACGCCGACGAGGTCAAGCTCACGGCGGACGCGATCGCTCGCTACGGCGTGAAGGACGAGGCCGCGCAACTCTGGATCCTCAAGCCCACCGTGCTCACGCCCGCTCGTGTCGCCTTCAACACCGAGGCGATGGCCCATGTGGGATCGCCGCTGCGGGGGCGCGCGGTCGAGGTGAAGGTTCGACTTGGCGACACGGTCAAGGCCGGGCAGGAACTGGTCATCATCGAGAGCCCGGAACTGGGCGAAGCGCAGGCAGATTACCTCCAGAAGAAGACAGCGGTGCTCACGGCTGGCCCGGCGGTCGATCTGAGCAAGATCGCCTGGGAGCGGGCCAAGGGTCTGTACGAGCAGTCGCAGGGCATCTCGCTCACCGAGGTGCAGCGACGCGAGGCCGAATACAAGGCCGCGATCGCGAGCGTCAAGGCCGCCGAGGCCGCCGCGATGGCCTCCGAGAACCGCTTGCACCTTCTCGGCATGAAGCAGGATGAGGTTGCCGCGCTCGCCGCCACCAGCGAGATCGCGCCACGTCACGCGATCAAGGCCGCGATAGACGGCCAGGTTGTTCAGCGCGAAGTCACGCTCGGCGAACTCGTCGGACCCGACCGTGAAGCCCTGATGATCGTGGCGGACACGCGGGTACTCTGGGTGCTCGCCGATGTGCCCGAAGCCAAGCTCGCGGGCATCGCCGTGGGAGCAAAGGCGTGGATCACCATCGGCTCGACGACGGGGCGGGGTGAAAGCACTGCCGCACCGAAGTTTGAGGGCACCGTCTCGTTCATCGCTCCGCTGGTGGACCCAACCACCCGCACCGCCCAGGTGCGGATCGACGTGCCCGCGTCGCTCGACCACGGCCTGACGCTCAAGCCCGGCATGTTCGCCCAGGCCGAAATCGTCGCCTCGATGCCCGGCGGCGCGGACCCCGCGCCAGTGGTGGCAGTGCCCGATGAAGCGATCCAGACCGTCGAGGGCGGCCCCGCCGTCTTTGTCCCCGTTGTCGGGCAATCCTGGTGTTTCTCGAGATCCCGGGATCTATCCGGTCATCGACCTTGAGCGTGATGTGCAAGACCCGCCATCCTTGCAGCCGATCGTGCGCGCCGCACAGCGAGCGAAGATCGTCGTCGACCTTGATCTGCTCTTGGTCGTGAACGGAAGGGGGCGCGTCGCCATGGTGAAGTTGTCCTCCTCAACCGGGAATCCATCACTGGATCGGGAGATCCTCGCCTGGGGCCGTCGTCTGAGAGTGCGCACGGATCAACTGCTGATGGCCAGATTGCCGATCAGGATCGGTGTGCAATGAAACGAGAGTGGATTCGCTTGGCATGAACGAACGCGTCAGTGACGCCCCCGGTGTGGCGCATGATCTCGCCCTCTTCGACTTCGACGGCACGATCACCACGCGGGAAACGATGCCGGACTTCGTGCGCATGGCGGTGCCGCGCGCGCGGCTGCGCCTGTGGGGCACGCTGCTCGCGCCGTGGGTGGCGGGCTACAAGGCCGGAGTGGTGTCGGGCACGAACATTCGGGCGAAGATCGCGCGGGTCGGGTTCCGGGGCATGCCCGAAGCGGAATACCGTGCAGCCGGCGAACGTTTCGCGCGCGACGTGCTGCC
>JAFLCM010000491.1 GCA_017303565.1 Planctomycetota bacterium | reverse complement strand
CAGGCCCCGCATGGACTGGTTGAGCATGGGTGGTCGTCCTTGTCGTGGCGCCGGGACACACACGGGCCGCCCACGGTTGGACGCGCCGCCCATCCCCCGGTTCCCGCTAGGCCATGGGTTCCTGCTAGGCCATGATCGATCGAACCAGCGTCGAGAAGCCCTTCTGGGCCTCCGCCGGGATGTCGACGAACTCGATCCCCATCTCGCCGGAGTTGAAAAGGCCGGTCTTGCGGACCCAGACGACTTTGGCACCGACCACAAAGGTCGCGCCCGGCCCCTTGATCGTGAGCGAATAGGCCTGGCCCACGCTGTAGGCGGATAAACCCTTGACCTTGACCCGCATGCCGGTGCGGGACAGGTCAAGGATTTCGCCGAAGTCGCAGAACATCAGTTCGCAGCGGAGCCTGCCGGCGCGACGCTTGTTCTTCGCGACTTGCAGCGAGTTTCCGAGGACGTTGGTGATGTGCCTTTGCCTCTCCACGATCCCGGGTCATCGGCCGGTTGTCGCCCGACGGACAGCCGGGCTTGGGGTGACAGGACATGTCATCCGTTCACACGCCGAAGAAACCGCACCGTCCCCCGATTACCGGTCCAGCCCGGTGCCCGGCGTGCTGATGGACTCGAAGTCCCGAGCCGGGACGTGGACCGTCCGCCACTTGGGGCTGCGCCGGCGCATGGCTTTGGTGTAGTCGTCAAGCCGCACCGTCCTGACGGCGTACCAGCGGGCCCGGTGCTCCCAGACGTCCTGGAAAAGCCCGTCGGGCGGCTGGTCGTCGCACCAGTACACGAACACGAACGCCGCATCGAAACCCGGCCCGAAGAGCGTCCGCCACTTCAAGAGCGATTCGATGTCGTCCTGCGTCACCCACGATTCCAGGCCGCTGCGGGGGACCGCGGCGAGCGCGGCACCGGTCGTCGGGCGGCTGCGCCGGGCGACCTTCCGCCCCTTGACGTCGACCAGCAGGTTCACCCGGCTGCCGTAGAGCACGAAATCGAAGGATTTGAGGGCCTCGAAGGGGCCGCCGGGGGCGACAGGGGGAGTGACGCCGTTGCGCGGTGCGGCCTTCAGTTCCGCGCCCGCCGGCAGCAGCGCCTTTCGGGCCTCATCGACGGCGATGTACGGCGTGCGCCGCGAGCGCAGGTACTCCTCGAACGCGGTCTCGTAGTGGTGGCGCCGCAGCACGATGAAAGCCTACCGCGGCGCGAGAACGAAAACGCCGACCCGGAACGGATCGGCGCGGGGTGATTCGATTCGGCCTTGACCTAGACGCTGAACGAGGAGCCGCAGCCGCAGGAGGAGGTGGCGTTGGGGTTGTTGAACACGAACCCGCGGCCCATGATCTCGTCCTTGAAGTCGACGGTGACGCCGTTGAGGTAGAGCATGCTCTTGGGGTCGCAGATGACCTTGACGCCGTGCTGCTCGAACTCCTCGTCCGTCTCTTTCTGGTTCTCGGTGAGGTCAAGGAGGTAGGAGAAGCCGGAGCAGCCGCCGCCCTTGACGCCGACGCGGAGGCGGACCCTGGCGGCGTCGAGTTCCTGCTGCTGGATGATGGTCTTGATCTCGCGGGCGGCGGTTTCGCTGAGAATGACGGGCATGGTGGTGGCTCCCAAATGGTCCCAGGCTCCCCGTCCCGCCGATGCTGAGGCGGCTCGAATGAGTCTGGTTCTCAAGTATAGCGGTGCGGACCGCCTTCGGGTTCGCTTGCAGCATCGCTGTTTGGATAAAGTTCGTATTCACGGGTCCATTCGGACCTGCCCGATCGATGGTGCATGTCTGGCGTGCGCCTCCTCGTCATTCTCCACCCCGGGCGCGTCACGCGGCACGCGATGCTCTCGCTGGCCGATGCCGCGCGGGGGCTGGGCGTGCTGGGGGGGACGATCGAGGCGGGGCCGATCTGGGACCGAATCACCCGGGCGGGCGCGGGGCATGTTCAGGAGCGCTTGGCGATCGCGCGGGAGCTCGAAGGCCTGTGCCGGCGCGAGCGGGTCACGCACGCGGTCGGTTACGTCGGGAATCTGACCTTCGACTTCGGGCTGTTCCCCCCCACCGCCGGCAGGGAGGCTGACGGCCCGACGGGGCTGTTTCCTTCGCTCGGGGTTCGTCACCTGATGCTGTGGACCGACCACCCCGAGTGGGCGCAGAGCGGCGCGGCGCTGGACGACCCCTACCGCCGGTTGCTCGCGCACCCGATGCACACGCACTTCGTGAAGTCGCGGTGCGCGGCGTTCGAGTGCTCCGAATGGGTGCTGGGGTGGAAGCATGTGCACGCGATCGACATGGCGGAGGACCCGGCGCTCCTGCGTCCGGCGCGGGTGAGCCCCGCCGCGAGCGATGCGGTGATCATTCAATCCGACGCCGTGCCCGTGCCCGAGGCGGCGGCACGGTTCCTGCACGAGGACGACCCCGATCCGGCGGAGATCACGCACGCGATGCTGCCCGAGGCCCGGGGGGCGTGGTCCGGCGGCGCGGGGCGGGTCATCGGTGACCGGGAAGCGTCCGAGCGGCTCTTCGACGCCTGGACTTCCGCGAAACTCGGAGACGTTCACGCGGGGCT
>JAFLCM010000490.1 GCA_017303565.1 Planctomycetota bacterium | reverse complement strand
CTTTGGGCGGTCGCGGGCCGCGGTGAGTTGAACCCACGTCCGTCGTCGGACGAACTCGACGCCGAGTACGCGCGGCAGCAGGCGGACTGGGCCGAGCGCCTGGGGCGCGTCCACCTGCACTTTCCCGCCGTCGCCCGCGACATCGAGGACGCGTTCTACGCTCAACTGGGCTGGATCCTCGTCAACCGCGACGGGCCGGCGATCCAGCCGGGGTCGCGCACCTATGACCGCACGTGGATCCGCGACGGGGCGCTGACGGCGACGGCGCTGCTCTACACGGGCCACGCGGAAGAGGTCCGCGAGTTCCTCGACTGGTTCCGCGGGTTCCAGTACGAGAACGGCAAGGTCCCCTGCTGCGCCGACGAGCGCGGGCCCGACCCGGTGCCCGAGCACGACAGCCACGGGCAGTACGTCTACGGCGTGGCGACGTACCACCGCTTCACGCACGATGACGCGTTCCTGCGCCGGCACTGGCCCAATGTTCAGAAGGCGGTCGGGTACATCGAGTTCCTCCGCGCGCAGCGGATGACGCCCGAGTACGCGCAGGCGGAGGGGCTGAAGCGGGCGATGTACGGCCTGGTGCCCGAGTCAATCAGCCACGAGGGCTACTCGGCCAAGCCGATGCACTCCTACTGGGACGACCTGTTCACGCTCCGCGGGCTGAAGGACGCGGCGTACATCGCGGAGGAGTTGGGCGAGGCGGACGCGGCCGGGAAGTACGCGGGCCTGCGCGACGAGTTCGCGGCGGCGCTGGTGGACTCGGTGCAGCGGGCGGCGGCGTTCCACAGGATCGACTACGTGCCGGGCTGCGTGGAGTTGGGCGACTTCGACGCGACCTCGACCGCGGTCGCGGTGTTCCCCTGCGACGCGGCGGGGCTGCTGCCCACGAATCTGCTGGAGCGGACGTTCGACAAGGCGTGGGAGAACTTCGTGGTGCGGCGCGACGGCGTGCGCACCTGGAACGACTACACGCCCTACGAGAACCGCATGATTTCCGCGATGCTGATGCTGGGGCATCCCGATCGCGCGCACGCGATGCTCGGTTGGTACATGAAGGACCAGAATCCGCCGGGCTGGCGTCAGTGGAGCGAGATCGTCTGGAGGGACAAAGAGGCCCCGCGGTTCGTGGGCGACACGCCGCACACGTGGGTGGGGTCGGACTTCCTCAAGGCGATCCGCAACCTGTGCGTGTTCGAGCGGGAATCGGATCAGGCGCTGGTGATCGGCGCGGGGCTGCCGCTCGAGTGGCTGCGGGCGGCGCGGGCGGACGGAGCGATCGGCGTGAAGATCGCGGACTTTCCCACCAAGTACGGGCCGATCTCGTTCACCGCGAGCGCGACGGAGTCGGAGGTGACGTTCGAGGTTTCCGGCGGGGCGAGCCCACCGGGCGGGGTGATCGTGGCGCCGTGGTGCGGGAAGCCGGTGGAGCCGGTGCGGGCGGGGTCACTGCCGGCCGCCGTGAAGGTTGCGATTCCCCGGTGACTTCGTCTCGGGAGCGGTGGTGCCGGTCTGGGCGGTATCGGGGGGAACGATCGCCATCGCGGCAAGTTGCAGGGTGGGCGTGTCGCCTCTGGCGGGGCCCGGGCCGATGAGCACGAAGGGTCGGCGCTCCGCGCCCGTGGGGCGAGCGACCCAGGACTCGGCGAGCACGCGCGACTCGGGCAGGGCGGTGCGCCCCGCGTCGCGGGTGATGATGCGCTGGTGGGCGAGGCCGCGCGGGGTGGTCAGGAAGCAGGCGTCGACGCCGGGCGGCGCGTTCGGGTCGCGGCAGCCCGCGATGGACTTCTCGGCGAGGGTGACGAGTTCGGCGGTGGCGGCGTCGAGCATCACCATGCGGCCGAGCGGGGCGTGGTGAAAGAGAACCGGCCCGGCGGGCACCGGGTGGGCCGGCTGGAGCGACGCGACGGACTGGTAGGCGAGGCCCGCGTCGAAGGTGTTCGCGATCTTGCGTCGGGCCAGGACGGGCGCGCCGGAGACGCCCTCGGCGAGCGCCAGCACCAGGCACTCCATCCCGGCCCCGGTCCGTGCGAAGCACATCGCCGCGGCGCCGGAGGCGGCCATGACGGGGAACGCGGCGTGCGTGCCGGGGGCGGTGAGCACGCGCTCGGCGCCGGTGGCGGTGCGGAGGACGAGCGCGGCATCGGGGGAATCGACGGCGCGGCGGGTGAAGACGAGTTCTCCCGCGTCGCCGAGGACGGCGTGCGCGTTCACGTCGGGGCCTTGCACGAGCCAATCGACCTGGCCCGAGTCCCACCGGAAAAAGCCGATCCAGCGCGAACCGTCTGGGCGCTGGGACTCGACGAGCGCGCCTTCGTCGGTGGCGTCGCGTCCGAGGAGCAGGCCCGGCTCGGTGCGGAGCGCGACGGGCTTGGGCGGCTCCTCGTTGAGGTCGTAGACCTCGACGCGGGTGCGCGAGGGGGACGCACCGACGAGGGCCGCGATGGTTTCCCACGCGGGTGTCGGGCCGACCTGCGTGGCGAGGTACCGCCCGTCCGGGGAGACCAGCGGAAGCGTCTGGCCGTCGAAGGGCACGCTGCCCATCGGCCTGACGGCGACGGTGACGC
>JAFLCM010000049.1 GCA_017303565.1 Planctomycetota bacterium | reverse complement strand
GTCGCCATGCTTCCGCCGGCCGAGCGGATGTCGCTGAGAGCGCCAGCGAATTCGGTCGCCGCGCTGACCAGCGCGCTGAAAATCCGCCTGCCCAACGCTCCAAGACAGTCAGCCAAATCCGGCCAGCGCACGTCGCTCTGGCTCGGGCCGGACGAATGGCTGATCCTGGACGAGGGTGGCGGCGATCCGCTGGCCGATTGCCGCGGCGTGACCGCTCTCCACTCAGCGGCCGGCATCTCGCATCGCAATGTCGCGATCGAGGTTTCCGGTCCGGGCGCAGCCGCCTGCCTCAACTCGGGCTGCCCGCGCGACCTGTCGCTCGCCGCGTTCCCGGTCGGTGCCTGCTCGCGCACGCTGCTTGGCAAGGTCGAGATCATCATCTACCGCACAGCCGAGGACACTTTCCGCGTCGAATGCTGGCGGTCGTTCTCCGACTACGTGTTCGAGTTTCTGTCGGTCGCGGCGAAGGACGTCGCCGGCTGAGTCAGCTTGACGGCTTCGCACGCCCGGCGTTCAGTCGGGCATGCTCTTCCGACCTCACGTTCCGGCGGCGCCGCTCGACCGTCACATCGACTCTCAAAGCCAAGGAACCCGCGCGTGTCCAACTCCTACTTCTTCACGTCCGAGTCCGTTTCGATGGGTCACCCCGACAAGGTGGCCGACGCCATCTCGGACGCCGTCCTCGACAGCCTGCTCGCGGTCGATACCCGGGCGCGGGTGGCGTGCGAGACGCTGTGCACCACCGGCCTGGTGGTGGTCGCGGGCGAGGTGACCGTTCACAACGAGCACGCCCTGGCGGCGCTGAACCACGCCGAGGAGACCGTCCGCGAGACGGTGCGCCGCATCGGCTACACCAACGACCCGTCGATGAAGTTCGACGCCGACTCGTGCGCCGTGGTGCGTTCGATCCACGGCCAGTCCGCCGACATCGCCCAGGGTGTTGACCGCGAGGGCGCGGGCGACCAGGGCATGATGTTCGGCTACGCCTGCCGCGAGACCGAGGACCTCGAGAAGGGCACCTTCATGCCCCTGCCGATCTTCCTGTCGCACCGCCTCGTCGAGCGTCAGGCGAAGGTCCGCGAGCAGAACAAGCTCATCCCCGGCCTCCGCCCCGACGCCAAGAGCCAGGTGACCGTCGAGTACGCGTCCGACGGCACGCCCGTCCGCGTCGATACCGTCGTGCTCTCCACCCAGCACGCCCCGATGTACTCGCCGCCGAAGCAGCAGGCGAAACTCCGCGACCTCGTCCTCAAGCACGTCATCAAGCCGGTCCTGGGCAAGCACTGGTGGAACGACGAGATCAAGGTCCACATCAACCCCACCGGGAACTTCGAGATCGGCGGACCCCACGGCGACACCGGCCTCACCGGGCGCAAGATCATCGTCGACACCTACGGCGGCATGGGGCGCCACGGCGGCGGCGCCTTCTCCGGCAAGGACCCGACCAAGGTCGACCGCTCCGCAGCCTACATGGCCCGCTACATCGCCAAAAACGTCGTCGCCGCCGGGCTGGCGGAACGCTGCGAGGTGCAGCTCTCCTACGCCATCGGCGTCGCCGAGCCCACCAGCGTCCACGTCAACACCTTCGGCACCGAGGCCATCGCCACCGGGCGGATCGAGGCCGCCATCCGCAAGAACTTCAAACTGACGCCCCGCGGCATCATCGAGAGCCTGAACCTGCGGACCCCCATCTACTCGCCCACCACCAGCCACGGCCACTTCGGTCGCCAGCCCGGCACCGTGACCGTCCGCGGCAAGAAGTACGAGACCTTCACGTGGGAGAAGCTGGACAAGGTGGCGGCGCTGAAGCGGGACGCGAAGTAAGCGCCGCTCAATACTCGGTACACCCGACGCCCCGGCCCATCGCCGGGGCGTTTTCGTTCCGCCTACTTCAACCCCTCCGGCAGCGCCCCGTGGATCAGTTTCAGCTCCTCGGCCTTGTCGCGCGGCATCACCAGCGTGGCGTCCTTCGTGTGCACCACGATCAGGTTCTCGCAGCCCAGGACCGCCACGTAGTGCCCCGGATCGTCGCTGACCACCATCGTGTTCCGGCACTTCATCACGTTCCCGCCCGCGGAACTCACGCGGTTGCCGTCCTCGTCGGGCGTGATCGTCTCGCCGTACGACGGCCAGGAGCCGACGTCCAGCCACGTCAGGTCCATCTGCACCGTGCACACCTTCACCGAGCCCTGCTCGTTGGGCGTGCCCGCCACGCGGGCCTGCTCGCGGGTCGCCGGCTCCATGATGGCGTAGTCGACGCTGATCTTCGGCAGATTCGGGTACACCTCGTCCAGCACCCGCTTCTGGTCGGGCGTGCCCCACGCGCCCTGGATCCTCATCAGACCGTCGTGGCTCTCGGGCTTGTAGCGGCGGAGGCAGTCGAGGATCGTCGCCGCCCGCCACACGAACATCCCGCTGTTCCAGCCGAAAACCCCGGACTCGAGGTACGCCTGGGCCCGCACCGCGTCGGGCTTCTCGACGAACCGCTCCACGCGGTACGCCAGGTTCTGCGTCCCCGGGATGACTCGGCTGCGCTCGACGTACCCGAACCCGGTCGCGGCGTACGTGGGCTTGATGCTGAACGTCACCAGCCGCTGCGGGTCGCTCTCGACCAGCTGGAACCCCAGGTGCATCAGCTCGCCGAACTTCTCCACCGGCTCGATCAGGTGGTCCGCCGTCAGCACGCAGAAGATCGCGTCCTTGTCCTGCTTGGCCAACACCGCGGCGGTCAGGCCCACCGCGTTGACGGTGTCACGCCCCACCGGCTCGCCCAGGATCTGTTCGTCGCTGAACTGCGGCATCGCCGCGCGGATCAGCCCGCGGTAGGACTCGCTGGTGCAGATGTACCGCCGCGGCTGGGGCACCACGTCGCGCAGCCGCTCGGCGCTGATTTCCAGCAACGACGCCTTCGGGCGCGACCGTCCGCGGTCCATGAACGGGACGAGCTGCTTCGGCAGGCCCTTGCGGCTCATCGGCCACAGGCGGGTGCCCGAGCCGCCCGCCATGATCATCGCGTATCTCGCCATCGCGCCGGCACCGTGCGTGCGCCGTTTCGCGGCCCACGCCCCAAAGAGAACACATCGGCATCGACCGCTCGGTTCAGCCGCGCCCGATGCCCGGCGCGCCGTGAGGACCGGATGGTACCCCGAACGACGCCGACAGAATCTCGTCGGCGCTCATCCCCGCCCCGCCCTCCGCCGCCATTTTCAGCACGCGCCGCACGCGGGATTCCGCCTCCGCCCGGTCCTCGCCCAGCCGCACCAGCGCCTCGACCGCCTGGCGGGCCGCGTCGAGCGACGGGGAGTCGCCCTTTCCCGCCGCGCTCGGGGCCGCCGCCCCTCCTCCGAACGTCGCGCCCAAAGACAGCGACCCCACTTTGTCCTTCAGTTCCAGGATGATCGTCTCGGCGAGTTTCTTCCCGATCTCGGGCAGCCCCTTCAGCCCCGCCACGTCGCCGCCCGCGATCGCCATCGCGATATCCCCCGACGGCGCCGCCATCGCCCGCAGCGCCCGTTTCACGCCCAGCCCCTTCACCTTCGTCAAGAGCTCGAACAGCCGCTCGTCGTCCTCCGACACGAACCCGACCATGCGAGGCAGGAACGACGCCCCCTGCGCCTGCTGCTCCAGGTACTGGAACGTCCGCAGGCCGACACGCTGGCCCACGCGCCCGGAGAGCAAGGGCACGCTCGACGCCGGCACCATCACCTCGTACGCGACGCCCGCCGCCCGCGACTCGCCCGGCCACACCACCGCCAGCCCTGCGGGGTCGACGGATTCCAGGATGCCCTCCAGGCGCGCGATCACGGCGGTGACTGTAGCGGACGGGCCGCTCGGGGGCAGCGCACAGGTGGCAGCGTGCAGGGGGGGCGCACATGGCCCAGGGCTGACCCCTCACCCCGCCAGCACCCCCACCCGCAGCAGTTCCGCCACGCTCCACGCCTGGGCCATGCACCCGCCGGGGGTCCGCCGCCCCTTCGCGTCCGCGTCGGCGTCATAGACCTCGAACAGTTGGCCCACCGAGTCGCCGTTGAGCATCGAGAGCAAGGGGCGGAGCGCGTCCCTCACCTTCGCCTTGGCGTTCTCGCTGAACCCCTCGGCCCGCAGCGCCGCCTCGGCGTACGGGCCGATGAGCCACGGCCACACCGTCCCGTTGTGGTACGCGCCGTCGCGGGTCATCATGTCGCCCTCGAACCGCGCCCGGTACTTCGGGTCCTTCGGAGAGAGCGTCCGCAGGCCCAGCGGCGTCAGCAGTTCCCGCTCGGCCCACGCCACCACGCTCTTCTGCTGCTCCGGCGAGAGCATCGAGTGCTCCAGGCTGACCGCGAACAGCATGTTGGGCCGGACCTCGGGCACCGGCTTCTCCACGCCGTCCGCGCCGGGCTGGAGGCAGTCCCACGGCCGCCCCTCCGCCGCGTTCCAGAACTTGGCGAGGAAACTCGCCCTCGCCTTCTCCGCGGCGGCGTCGAGTTCCGCCGCCTTCTCCGGGCTGTCGGACCGGATGAGCGCGCTCAGGCACTTCAACCCGTGGAACCACAGCGCGTTGATCTCGACGCACTTGCCGTGGCGCGGCGTGAAGACCACGCCGTCACGCTTGGCGTCCATCCACGTCAGCTGCGTGGTGGCGTCGCCGCCGGTCACCAGCCCGTCGGCGGGGTCGACGCGGATGCCGTCGCGCGTGCCTCTGGTGTAGTGCTCGATGATCTCCAGGCAGGCGTGGCGAAGGTGGTCGCGGAAGCCTTTGGTGTCCCCGTTTGCGCGGACGTACCGGTCGCACGCGTGCAGGAACCACAGCGACGCGTCGATGGTGTTGTACTCGGGTGGCCCGTTGTAGTCGTCGAAGCGGTTGGGGATCATCCCCTTGTCCACGTGGGCGGCGAAGGTGCGCAGGCACCCCAGCGCGTCCTGCGACCGCCCGCACACGAGCATCAGCCCCACCAGCGAGATCATCGTGTCGCGGCCCCAGTCGCCGAACCACGGGTAGCCCGCGATCACGGTCATCAGCGGCTGCCCGCCGACGCGCCGAGTCACGAGGAAGTCGTCCGCGGCGCTGACGAGCGGCGCGAGCGCCGCCGACGAAGGGTTCGCCTTCAGGAACGCCGCCGTCACCTTTTCGAGGTGGGCCCGGCGCTCGTCGCGGTCGAAGAGGGCGGTGTCCGGCGCTTCGGGCGCCAGCGCCGCCGCAATCGTGAAGTTCGCCTCGCCCGTCCCCGCGTCGAAGACCACCTCGAAGAACCCCGGGTTGAACAGGTCCTCGATGTCGTCCTGCTGGCGGTCGGTCTCGATGTCGTAGCGCACGCCGCGACGGGTGGTCACCTCCTGCGTCACCGACCCGTGGTCGCAGGTCATCTCCAAAGTCAGCGGGCCCGAAACGACGCGGATGGTCCGCTTGAGCGCGGTCACCTGGTACCGCCCCTCGTCGAGGTCCTCCAGCGTGGCGTGGAAGTCGCGCAGCGTGACCATCGGCAGCACGCGGAAGCGGCACGCCGCCCGAGCCGAGTTTCCGGGCGCCGGGCGCACCGTGTACCGCACCGCGCACGCGTTGCGCTTCCACCCCAGGCGCAGTTCCTTCACCACCTCCAGGCCCCCCAGCGTGTACACCCAGCGCGCGGTGGTGGCGTCCTTCTCGAAGCGCGCCAGCCGCGATGCCACCACCGGGTCGTACCCCGGCGCGGGCGCGTCCGACCAGCGGTGCGTCGCCAGCCAGAACGCCTTGGCCCCCGCGCCCACGCCGACCGTCACCTCTTCATCGAGCGCGTTCAGCAGCGCCACCCGCTCCGCCGGCGGACGCTGCGACCCGATCAACAGCGCGTGGTACTTCCGCTTGTTCACGCCCAGCGCCGTCCCCATCGCGAACCCGCCGTTGCCGTTCGTCAGCAGCCACTCCCTCCCAAACGCACCGATGGCGTTGATGCTGTCACCCACGGGCACGACGTACGGCGGGACCTGGGCCTCGAGCGGCGCGGAGGGCTGGTGGCTCATCCGGGCAGTATCCACATTCCGGATTCGACTTGATCTGGAGTTTTGTTTGGTATATGATCGGTATCATGAACTTTTTCGGGGATGATTCGGGTGTTCACGTCCAAGAACAAGCGTCCGTTTTCCCGGTCGGGGTTCAGTCGCCGCCCCCCCAGCCCGATCGACCGGGCATGGAATCACGTCCGAATAGCGCCCCGGCGTTACCCCTGGCCCCCGCCCGAGCCGATCAATGGGAGGGGACGTTCATGCCCGCCGAGGCCATCGCAGCATGGCCCGGCGTGCTCGAGAACGCCCGGCACGAGGCGGAGTCTCGGCGCTTGTTCCAACGCACCCTCGCCGGGTGGGCTTCGGACGTGCTCCGCCTTCAGCGGCGCGGCCTCGACAGGCCCGCGCAGGCACGACGGACACCCATGACGGCGACGCCCGGAGCGGCGTTCCGCAAGGCGGCCTGATCCACCCGCCGGGCACCCCGGCTGGCACGCCGCGTGCGTTGAGAACCGACGGGAGGCGATGCGCGCTCCGCGGCACCGGGCCGGGGCGGCAATCCACTCCCGAGCGTCCGGTCTCGACCCGTTCCGGCAAGGAAGCCACCCATGAGCGGCATCTCCAGTTCCGTCGGCCTCTTCAGCGGCATCGACAGCAAGGCGCTCATCGACCAGCTCCTGGCGGTGGACGCGCGCCCCAAGACGCTGGTGCAGAACCGCATCGTCCAGCTCCAGCAGCAGCAGGCCGCGTTCCTCGACCTCAACACCAGCCTGCTGGCGTTCAAGACCGCCGCGGGCAACTTCGCGACCAACAAGGTCTTCGACTCCTCGCGCGCCACCACCAGCGACGACAAGGTGCTGACCGCCAGCGCCGCCGCCAACGCCTCCGCCGGCTCGTACACCTTCAGCGTCGCCCGTCTCGTCACCACGCAGCAGTACCTCTCGCGCGGGTTCGTCGACAAAACCACCGCCGCCGGCGCCACCAAGTTCACCTTCGAGACCGGCGGCGGCAACATCGCCACCGAGACCACCCTGTCGGAACTCAACGGGTCCAACGGCGTGTCCCGCGGCAAGGTCATCCTCACCGACACCAGTTCCGGCGCCGGCGCCACCGCCACCATCGACCTCTCCACCGCCGTCACCGTCAACGACGTGCTCGAGGCGATCAACAACAACGGGAAGGTGAACGTCACCGCCAGCGTGCAGGGCGACCGGATCAAACTGACCGCTGGATCGGGCGTCACCTCGTTCAGCCTGTCGTCGGCCACGGGCGGGCGCACCGCCGAGGACCTCGGCATCGCCGGGAACTCCTCGTCCGGCGCGATCACCGGCACGCGCGTCCGCACCATCTCCGCCAACACCGCCCTCAAGTCGCTTAACGACGGCAACGGCGTGAACATCCGCGACGGCGCCCAGGACATCGTCGTCACCACCCGCTCGGGCCAGACCGTCAACATCCAACTGGGCCTCATCACCCACACCGAGGTCCAGCCCGACGGCAGCAACAAGACCATCGTCGATCAGAACCGCGCCGTGACCCTCGGCGACGTGGTCACGATCTTCAACAAACAGGCCAAGGCCGCCCTGGGCAACCAGGACAACCAGCTCACTCTCGCGATCAACGCCGACGGCACCGGGCTGGTCGTCACCGACAACACCGCCGGCGCCGCGAACACCACCGTCACCAGCCAGAACGGGCGCACCACCGCCGAGGACCTCGGCATCGCCACCGCGGGCACGGGCGGCGGCGTGGTCAACGGCAAGCGGCTGGTCTCGTCGATCAACAGCCGCCTCACCGCGAGCCTGCTCGGCGGGTCTGGCCTGGCCTCCGGCGCCCTCACCGTCACTGACCGCGCCGGCAACTCGAAGTCCATCACCGTGTCCGCCGGCGCGCTGGCCGGGTCGGTGACCGACGTCATCTCCGAGATCAACGCCGCCCTCGCCGACACCGGCGGCGGTCCTGCGGTGCAGGTCAAGGCCGGTCTCAACCGCGCCGGCAACGGCATCGCGCTCACCGACTCCTCCGGCGGCGCGGGCAACATCGTCGTCTCGGGCGCGCTCGGCGACGCCCTGGGCCTCACCACCGCCGGCTCGGCCTCGAACTCCCTCGACGGAAAAAACCTCCAGACCCGCTGGATCAGCCGCGCCACCAACCTGAAGGACCTGAACCTCGGCAAGGGCATCGGCACCGGCACCATCCGCGTCACCGACACCCAGGGCGCCGTCTACACCTTTGACATCAAGGACACCCTCGTCACCGTCGACGACTTCATCCAGCAGCTCAACAGCCAGTTCACCGCCGGCATCACCGCCAAGGTGAACGACAACGGCGACGGCGTCGAGATCGTCGACACCAAGGGCGGCACCGCGAAACTCAAGGTCGAGGACACCTCCGGCGGCGTCGCCAAGGCGCTCAACCTCCTCGGCGAGTCCGAGGGCGTCTCCGGCACCGCGCGGCGCAACGGGTCCTACGAGAAGACCGTCAACTTCAACGCCTCCGACTCGCTCGAGTCGGTCGTCAACGCCATCAACGCCGCCTCGGTCGGGGCGACGGCCGCCCTCATCCGCGACGGGTCGTCCGGCACGCCCTTCCGAATCTCCTTCACCGCCCGCGACTCGGGCAGCCTGGGGCGGACCGTGATCGACTCAGGCTCGCTCGACCTCGGCCTCTCGACGCTCAGCAAGGGCGACGACGCGGTCGCGTTCTTCGGCAACGCCGACCCCGCCCGCGCCATCCTGCTCACCAGCAGCACCAACACCCTCGACCAGGTGGTCCAGGGCGTCAGCGTCAGCCTCAAGACCGTCTCCACCACCCCCGTGACCGTCACGGTGACGCGCGACCAGGACGCCATCGAGAAGTCCATCAAGGACTTCGTCGACTCGTTCAACAAGGTCCTCGCCACCATGGACAAGTACGACACCTACAACAGCGAGACCAACCGGCGCGGCGTGCTGCTGGGCGACACCACCGTCAGCCAGATCAAGAACCAGCTCCTCAGCGCCGTGCAGGGCACGCCCACCGGCGTCTCCGGGCAGTTCAGCCGCCTGTTCCAGGTCGGCGTCAAGATCGGCTCGGGCAGCAAACTGGAGTTCGACACCGCCCGCTTCCGCACCGCTTACGCCGCCGACCCCCAGAACGTCGAGGACCTCTTCGCCGCCAGCAAACTCGCCGCGAAGGAGCCCATCGAAGTCGCGCCCGGCGTCACCATCGCCAACACCAAGGACACCTACACCAGCCTCGGCGTCGCCGAGGGCATGAAGGTGCTCATCGACCGCATGACCAACTCGGTCGACGGCTCGCTCACCACCCGCAACAAAACCATCGACACCCAGATCACCCAGCAGCGCGGGCGGATCACCTCGCTCGACGCGTCGATCGCCGCCAAGCGGGCCCGCCTCGAGGCGCAGTTCCTCAACATGGAGAAGGCCATCGGCCAGCTCCGCACCCAGTCCAACGCGCTCAGCAGCGTGAACTTCGGCGGCTGATGCGCCTCCCCCGGCGCGTCCGCCGGTGCGCCACCGTCCGGGCGCGGTTATCGATCAAGGCCGTCCCCCGGGCGTCCGATAGCACTCCGCGATGCAGTTCGACATCAACAACCCGTACTTCCGCACCAAGGTCCTGACCGCCAGCCGCGAGGAGCTGCGTCTGCTGCTGCTCGAGGGCAGCCTGCGCTTCATGCGCTCCGGCCGCGAGGCGCTCGTCAACAAGGACTGGGAGGGCGTCTACAACGGCTTCACCCAGGCCAAGGCGATCATCCTCGAACTCATCAACACGCTCGACCACGCCGCCAACCCGGAACTCTGCGCCCGCCTCAGCGCCCTGTACACCTACATGTACTCGCGCCTGACCGAGGGCTCGTTCGAGAAGGACGTGACCAAGGTCGACGAGGTCATCGGGCTGATGGACTTCGAGCGCGAAACCTGGGTGCTGCTGATGGAGAAGCTCGCCAAGGAGCGCGCCCAGGGCAACGACCCCGTC
>JAFLCM010000489.1 GCA_017303565.1 Planctomycetota bacterium | reverse complement strand
AGGTGCTCGGGGGACCGTGCCTGGCTCCGCCGGGCGAAGGCGACGCCCATGGACATGCTCGGCCAGGGCAGCCCCTTGGCGGAGGCGTGTCTGGAGAAGAGGTCGGCGAGACGCGAGGCGATCCGGAGGGCCCCTTCTTCCTTGATGCCGCGGAGCAGCAGGAACAGCTCGTCGCCGCCCACCCGGGCGGAGGCGTCGGTCTCGCGGGTGCAGGCGTTCATGAGTTCGCCAGCGGCCTTGAGGGCCAGATCGCCCTTATCGTGGCCGTGGGTGTCGTTGAGTTTCTTGAAGTGGTCGAGGTCGATGGCGACGAGGGCGAGTTCCGGCCCGCCCGAGGCGCAGTCGGTGAACATGTCGGCGAGCGTGCGTTCGAAGCCGCGCCGGTTGAGCAGGCCGGTGAGGGGGTCGGTGGTGGAGAGCTTCTCGAGGTGGGCGGTGTTCACGCGGGTCTGGGCCTGCACGCGGTCGTCCATCTCGCGCCGGAGGCGGGCGGCCTCGAGGCGGTCGGCGTGGGCGGTCGAGAGCGCCTCGTGGACCGCGAGGGCGATCGAGCGGAGTTCGTGGTCGTCCTCCATGTGCAGCAGCTCGTCGAAGCCGGTGTTCCGCTCCACGCCCGCGACGCGCCGGATGCGGGCGGCGAACTCGTGCAGGTGAGCGGCGAAGCGCCGCGCCGGCAGGAGGATCAGCAGCAGCGAGAACAGGAACCCTACGACGACACCCAGGGGCAGCGCGAACATGACGCTCGCTCGGAGCGACAGGCCCATAGCGTGGCCCGTCATGACGCTCAGCCCGGTCGCCCCGGCGACGCCGACGGTAAGCAGGGCGGCGCGGAGCGGCGCGGTCATCGGGCGTTCGAGCCGCTCCGACGAAGGCGCGGGCGGGAGCGAGTCGTGGTTCGCGTCGCCGCCGGGGGTTGGGGGATCGATGGGCATTCGCGGTGGGCCGGCCCGGAGCGCAAGAGGACCGGCCCCCGTGAATCGGACGGATCGAGGGGCGTGTTGACGTGTTGGGGTTATCGGAGGGCGACCGGAGCCGATCAGAGGCCGCCTGCGCCGCCTACGCCGAGGCCGGGTGCCAAATGGTCTTCATCTCGACGGTCGGCTCGATCGCCCAGGGGGACTCGCAGCGGGCGTCGTCGTACCAGTCGGTGTCGGCGAGCGCATGGGTGACGACCCGCTTGAGGTTGTTGGCGGCTCCGAGACGCAAACGGGCGAGGTGGTCGGGTTCGATCGAAGCGGCAACGACGGCGTCGACCTCGCGGTGCTCGCTGAACTGGGGGACCAGTTCGGCGCGGGTCCCCGTGAGGATGTTCACGACGCCCGAGGGCACGTCGCTGGTGGCGCACACCTCGGCGAGCACGCACGCGGGCAGCGGCGTGGTTTCGGAGGCGAGTGCGACGACGGTGTTTCCGGCGCAAATCGCGGGCGCGATCAGGCTGACCATCGCGAGCAGCGCGGGGCGGTCGGGGGCGACGATCCCGACGACGCCGGTCGCTTCCGCGACGGTGAAGTTGTAGAACGGCCCGTTGACGGGGTTGTGGCAGCCGAGGATCTGGGAGTACTTGTCGGCCCAGCCCGCGAACGCGACGAGGCGGTCGACGCTGGCGGAGACCTCGCGGTCGGCGTCGGGGCGCGCGGGCTTCGGCTTCGGCTTGGTCTTGCCGGCGGCGGGCGTGTCGTTCAGCAGGTCTACGAACTCGGCGCGCTTGGCGTCGAGCATCTCCGCCATCCGGTAGAAGATCTGGCCGCGGTTGTACGCGGCACGCCGTGACCAAGCGTCCTGAGCGGCGCGGGCGGCGACGACGGCGTCGCGCAGGTCCTTCCGAGAGGCGTTGCAGGCGTGGGCGATGACCTCACCGGACGCGCCCCGGACCTCGAGCGACCGCCCGGACTCCGAGCGGGGGAACTGGCCGTTGATGAACAGCTTGTGCGTCTTGATGATGGGGAGGCGGATGGTCATGGGAGTTCGGGGGAGGTGAACCAAAGAGAGCACGGAGGGTACCGGTTGAATCGAATCAAACGCTCACGTACGCGCGCAGGCCCTGCAGGCCGCCCTCGCGTCCGAAGCCGCTTTCGCGGTAGCCGCCGAACGGTGACGCGGCGTCGAACTGGTTGTAGGTGTTGCACCACACCACGCCCGCCTTGAGCCGCCCGGCGAGTTCGAACACCTTCGATCCTTTGTCGGTCCACACGCCCGCGGCGAGGCCGTAGGGCGTGTTGTTCGCCTTGGCCAGCGCCTCCTCCGGGGTGCGGAAGGTCATCACGGCGAGCACCGGGCCGAAGATCTCCTCACGGGCGATCCGGTGGCTCTGCTGCACGCCCGTGAAGAACGCGGGGCGGCAGAAGTAGCCCTTCTTCGGCAGCTCGCAGTTCGAGGGCTCGCGGAGCGTCGCGCCCTCCTCGACGCCGACCTTGAAGTACTCGCGGATGCGCTTGAGCTGCTCCTTCGAGTTGATGGCGCCGACGTCGGTGTTCTTGTCCATCGGGTCGCCCAGGCGCAGGGAGGCGAGGCGGATCTCGAGTTTCCGGGTGACTTCCTCGACGATCGGTTCCTGCACGAGCAGCC